>NZ_JBOZBG010000009.1:0-75815 GCF_051264595.1 Actinotignum urematis
CCCCCCCGCTACTCCTTACCCCATCGAACTACTTCATCGAAACAAGGATCTTCACTTCGCCCGGGTTGCCCTGCAGGCGCTTGTAGCCATCCTCGACGATGCGATCAGCGGTGATCTTCGAGGTGATGAGCGGCTCCAGGTTGACCTTGCCTTCCTGCACCAGCTTGATGGATGGTTCGTGATCATTGCAGTAGCCAATGCACGCGCTGATGGAGCGTTCGGGCATCATAATGGCACCCATAAGATCCAGCTCGAAGGGATGGACGTGCAGGGCCACCACTTCGAGGTGCCCGCCGGTGGTGAGCACGCTGAGAAGCTGATCGGCCACCGCGGAAATCCCGGCGCAATCGAAAGCGAAGTCCGCGAGCACGCCGTCGGTAAATTCCTTCACCTTCTCCAGCAGATCCTCTTCCGCCGGGTTGACGATCAGATCGGCAACCCCCACTTCCTTGAGCTTGTTACGGCGAATTTCGGAAGGTTCGGACACGATGGTTTTCACACCGTAAGCCTTGAGGACCGCGGCGGTGAGCAGCCCAATCGGACCGGCCCCGCCCACCACGGCCACCTTGTCTTCAGCCTTGCCGAAAGCGGCGCCGGCATGTGCAACCGCGTGATGGCCAACGGAAAGCGGCTCGATAAGAGCGGCCTGATCAAGCGGAATATCGCCAACGTTATGAACCCAGCGTTCCTCCACCACGATCTTTTCAGCCAGGCCGCCCCCGCGCCCGGAAATCCCAATGAATCCCATTTTTTCGCAGAGGTTGTACATGCCCTTCTTACAGGCCGGGCATTCCCCGCACACCATAAAGGGTTCCACGGCAACGCGGTCACCGGCCTTGACCTTGGTGACACCTTCGCCGACTTCATCCACAGTTCCGGAGAATTCGTGGCCGAAAACCACCGGAAGAGTTTCTCCGGAAATGGGGTGGGGTTCATCAGCCGAGGGAGCCGGTGGCATGACTCCATCGAAGTACAGGTGCAGATCAGAGCCGCAAATACCGTTGTACGCCAGGGAAATCTTCACGGTTCCCGGCCGGAGTTCAGGTTCAGGAATATCCTCAAGCCGGACGTCTTCCTTGCCGTAGTAGCGAATAGCCTTCATTCTTCCTCCTTTACGTGGGCACGCAGGTTGGGGCGTGGACGCGACATTCTCAATATGTGTAGTGAGCGTCACATTCAGTCTGTCAGAGGGTGACCGCCCGCGCAATGCCCGAGACGCGAAAATGCAGTAATTGCACGGCTAGCGAAATTATGGCGGCCTCCTGCCTATTACCAGCTTGCTCCCGTACGCTAGACACGTGAAAAGAACTCTTGCTGCTCTCGGCGCCGTGCTGTTTTTAGTCTCCGGGTGTGCCAATAATGCCCTGGTGCGTGGCGGCACCGGCAATACCTCCACCGGCGGGTTGCCCGAATATCCGGCGCAGCTCGCCCGGTTCTATGAGCAGCGGGTGGAATGGACTTCTTGCGGCAAAGATCAATGCGCTCGCGTCCAGGTTCCCATGAATTATGAGGACCCGGAAGGGGCGACCATCGAATTATCGATGCGGAAACAAGAGGCGAGTGGCAGCGCCGTCGGCTCTATTTTTATTAATCCTGGTGGCCCTGGGGGTTCGGGTCTTGATTTGCTCCCCACAGCCTCGATTTCTCTGGGCAAGGATGTTGTCGAAAAATATAATGTCATCGGTTTTGACCCGCGCGGGGTGGGCGAATCCACCCCGATAACCTGTTTCACGGATGCGGAATTGCAGCAGCTCGTGGATACCACCTACCCGGATTCCGATCCGGAGGCGGGCGCGAAAGAGGCCGCGGATGCGCGGCGGGTGGCTGAACGCTGCAAGGAGAAAAACGGCGAGTATCTCAAGTACGTGGATACCCGTTCGGCGGCGCAGGATCTCGATGTGTTGCGCCACCTGGTGGGGGACCGCTCGCTCAACTACCTGGGCTATTCGTACGGCACGTTCCTGGGCGCGCAGTATGCGGATCTTTTCCCTGCTCACGTGGGGCGTATGGTGCTCGACGGCGCCGTCGACACCACCTTGGGTACGGCCCGCCTTGCCACCGATCAAACGCGTGGTTTCGAAGAATCCGCGCGCCGTTTCGTGGAATGGTGCCAGCAGGAACAGGGTTCGCGCTGCCCGTTGAAGGGGAGCGTGGATGAGAGTATCGCGCATATGCGCGGTATTATCGACGCCGCAACCGCCACCCCGATCCCCACCGGGAATCCGAATATGCCGCTTACCGGCGCGCAGGCGCTATCGGCTTTCACTATTCCGTTCTACAGCAAGATGCTGTGGCCGGTGCTCATGGAGGGAATTTCGGAGGTCGATAAGCAGAATAAGGGAACGGTTCTCCAGCTCATCGCCCTGACCGGGCAGAACCGCGATCCGAGCGACGGGCATTTCCTGGATAATTCCACGGAAGCGAATTGGGCTATTAATTGTGCGGATTACCGGCCCGCCACGGATGCGGAACTGGAGGAAGCCTCCCGTGCTACCAAGGGCGGCCCGCTGCTCGGGGATGCTTACGCGGGTTCGGATCTGTGCCAGGTGTGGCCCACCCAGGCGAAGGAGAATCCGGGGCCCTTCCGCGCGGCCGGTGCGGCACCCATTATCGTGATCGGCACCAAGTATGACCCGGCTACCCCGCAGGCTTGGGCGAAGTCCCTCGCTGAGGATTTAGAATCCGGCGTGCTGGTGACCTGGGAAGGTGATGGGCATACCGCTTTCGGGACCGCGGGCCGGTGCATCGATGATCCGATTCGCCAGTTTTACCTCACCGGAGCCGTCCCGGAGAACCTCAATTGCCCGGCGCGTTAGCGTGGTGAGCGCGCGATTCGCGGCGAGCGGCCGGCGGGGTGAGTGAGGTGCGTGAATGCCGGGCTGCGCGGGCCGGGGCGTGCGCTTGATATCGGCCTATCGTCCCAGGCCAACATGGAATTGCTGCAAATTTCACGAAGTTACGGTCCCGTAGTGAAGTTGTACACATAAATAGGGAACGCAATTCTTTGCTCCCTTAGCGCCGGGGCGTTATGCTTGTATGTGCTGACGCGGCCATTCTTGAATAGGCTTTCAAGCAGGGCTGATTGTCAAAAACTTTATAGGCCTGAGCCGCCGGTTGTGGTGGTCGGTGTGCTCATCTGGGGATGTTGTAATCCCCATGTTGCTCCCCGAGGCGAGTTCATGTGACTCTCGCCCCGGGGAGCAACACTTTTCTTTCCTTTCTTTTTACGACGACGCCGCGCCTGCCGCCCGGTTGCCCTACCCCGCCTTCAACGTTCGCTAGCTCACGGCGCCGGGGTTTGCGTGCCCGTGCGCCGGCCGGGTAGTATGCATCTGTTGCCTTGTGAACTGGCCGCATACGCGGCTAGCCGCGGGTAGCGTGCCACCTTAGCTCAGTCGGCAGAGCGATTCACTCGTAATGAATAGGTCGAGAGTTCGATTCTCTCAGGTGGCTCTGAACGGCCTGTGCATCTTCGGATGTGCGGGCCTTTTTCTTTTGCTCTTCCTCTACAACGGAGTCGGGAAGAAGTGCGGAGATAGGCACATCCAGAAAAGCTGCGGTAGAAACAAGGTCTTGCACTGACCATGGAGTTTTACCCAAAGTTTTCCGCGAAACACTTGCCTTATTGAGCCCGAGCCAGTTCGCTAGCTCCATTTGTTGTTTTCCGCGACGGCGAAGCCAGAGAATGACATTAATGCCAACGGCCTCGTCGCTCGTGAGATTTAGTTCTTCAGCGGCGATTGACATGCCTATAGCGTACCATCCAGTCGCATCACGCGCAACTCGCACGTCTTGACGCATCTGGCCGCACCATATAGGCTTGCAACCAGATGAGCGTAGCGCAACTAGGGGGTATGGTGCCTAAACGGATTTTGACGACGAGAGAAGTTGCTTCTCTTATGGGTGTAAGCCGTACTACTGTCACACGCTGGTGCTCCGAGAACGATATCCGCGCCGTAAGACTTCCGTCCGGCCAATGGCGCATCCCTAAGTCGGAGGTTGATCGTATTCTTGCGCCGGTTGCGGAGGATGCTTCGCCGGATAATGCCGGCGAGGTGTCAGGCGCGGCTCTGCCGGGCCAGTTGGAAATTTTCGGGTAGGCACCTCATGGACACGACGTTGGAGTTGGGGCAGTCGGTTGTTATTCAGTGCTGGAATTTGAATATCGGCGATGAGGGCGTGTATTCGCCAGAACTGGGCATGCGGGTGTGTGACCCGTGGGTGTATGTAGCTTTCGATGTGGACTGCGTACCCGAAGAACACTTCGATAAAGCGTGTCGGGTGCTTGAGCATTTTAAGGTGTGCGTGGAGGGCGGCGAGATTCGCCTGGGCTACAACCTGAACGCACTCCCGGAGGAGCTGTGGGGTTGGTGTTTGCCGTGGCTGGTGTGCGGCCTGGCTTACCGCACGACTCCGGCGTTTGGCCCCAACGCTAGCGAGGGTGAGGATGTGTATGTTTCCCACTCCCAGATTGACCCGCTTGTGGGGCTTATAGTCGCGAACCGCACGGACACCTGCATTGGTACGTGGCTTGGTGGGGAATGCTTGAAGGTCGCGGCTTTCACGTCGCCGGGCATCCTTACCCGAGAGACGGTTTTCCCGCCCGCGTCCTCGCAGATCGCTGCGGAAAATCTCAGCGAGTGGCTGGAGATAATCCCATGGTAACCGCCAGTAGTTCTATGTTCTTCCCTTCCATCGACGCTGATAGTTGGTTTGCTTCTTCTATTATGCGTGGGTTGGTTGGGGGCGCGCTTCCCATTGGCGCGCGGGCTTGGCTGGCCTTCGGTACTCCTAGAGGGCCAGCCAGCCCTATTCTTCAACACGAACAGCGGGGGAGGTGAACACCCGTGAGTAGTGATCTCTTCGTTACCCGGAAAAACCGCGGCGGCACCTGGATGACGAATGATGTCGTGTGGGGCGTGCGCTTGTCTGCCCCGACGCTCGGCTTGTTCGTCTATATGCTCTCGATGCCACCCCACGCTCCGAAGACTCGGGACTCGATGAGCGGGCATTTCGGACTCGGCCGGCGTGCGGTATCTACCGCGCTCAAAGAACTCGAGGTTGCCGGTTTGCGGTATCGGTTCCGTGTTGCTGGTGGGCGTGGAACATTCGCGACGGTCACGGTGCTTTCTAGTGAGCCGATCAGTCTTGAGGAAGCTTTTCTTGAAGTTCCGGAGAGTGTGCGCGGCGATGTGGTGGCGTGTGTATCCCCGCGGCCCGATGGTGAGGAAGTCGTCCAGCTGGACGTGGACGGTCATCCGATCACCATCGCCGACGGCACGGACGAAGCCTCCAGTGACGAGAATACACATAGCGACATGCCTGGGTTATCCATAGGTGGTGTGGCCGGGGTACCGGTTCCGGTACCTCGGAGTGAAGTGGCGGAAAACCGCCAAAACCAAAACGCTACCGTGGGGGTGTCTGTTGGCGACACCGGGTTATCCACAGGTGATTGTTCTCCGGGGTACCGGTTATCGTCCGTCGGTGAGCGGTACCCCTTAAACCAATACCCTTCTTCACTACGTTCAGAAGGGATTAAATCCAACCAACCAGCCCGGCCTGAAACGCCAGCAGATGATTCTCGTTTGGGTGTGGTTGGTGTGGATGGTGACCCAAGCCAGCAAGGCGTGGTGGGTGCCACTGTCGTGGCTACCCACACGCCAGCACCTGCCGGGCCGGACTCGACGACGCCACAGGGGCCGGGCGTGGATGCGGCGGGGGATGCGGTTGTGGTGGCGTCTTGTGTTCCCGAGCGCCTGGCCGGGTTTATTGCTCCTTCACGCTTGCAAGTGGTGGCCCGTGATTTGCGGGCCGCGTTAGATGCGGGCTGGACTGCAAGCCAGGTTTACCGGCTCTTGAATAGCTCCCCGATTCCGGGCGATGTCCGGAATGTTGGGGGTTTGGTGGCGTATCGGATTCGCCAGATCGCTGCCTCCCCGCCAGTAACCAACCAGCGGGCGGCGCGGGGGTATTCGATGGACGAACTCACCGGCCTGCTCACCGAGGCGCAAAGGGTTGCGCCGGGTGAGGCTCGGGTGTTTGAGGCTCGGATTCGGGATGACCCGCGGCTTTCTCGGGCGTGGCGGCAAATGATCTTGGCCGAACTACCCCAAACGGTAGCGGTAGCCACACACTAGGTTTTTGAGGTTTTTGGAGGGAGGTTGTTATGGACACACACGTTGAACGCAGTGTCGTCGGCGTGCCCAAGGCACTGCTGGAAGATGAGCGGCTCTCGTTTGATGCTCTAGCGTTGGCGGTTTACTGCCTGGGGCTGGGTGAGAATGCTTCGGCGGGTTATCGGGCACTGGCGGGGCGTGGTTTGAGTGAGGCCCGCACCCGTAAAGCCCTCTCGGAGCTGGAAGCCGCGGGTTATCGGTTCCGGGGCGCGGATGGTCGGGTGGTGATCTCGGATACTCCCATGACAACCTCTCCAACGCAAGCCACAGCAGCCGCGTCGGCAGATACCGCAAGCACAACCGGCACGGGCCAGGGGATGGTGCGTGAGCGTCGGGAACGCCGCGAAGTCCCTGCGGGTGTTGATGTGGTGGATGAGTGTGTACCCGCACCGCTAGCGAATCTGCTGAAAGGGGTGGGTCGTGAGCGTGCCACCGGGTATCTCGAGGAAGCACTCGATCACGGCTGGACGAAACACGCAATCTACAACGCTTTGAATAACAACCCATTCCCGGCGGACGCGAAGAATCCAGTGGGTCTGGTGATTTATCGGATCCGGCATATTGCGTCTAAACAGCCACGCGGCACCAAACAACCACCAGCGCCCGCGCCGGTAGCGCCGGCTCCAGAAGAAAAGCCGGGCGCGGCCTCGCTGGCGGTGTTTAGTCTTCCTGCCCGCCAGCCACCAGACACTAAGAGTGGCGTGGGTTCCCAGGTTGGCGGGCAGGAAAACCTCCGCGCGATACGCGAACGCATAAACACGCTTCGGGGTGTTTAAAGTGTCGTAACGGTAAGGCACCATTAGAGACAAGAGAAGAAGCAAACTACGAGGAAGAACCAGACCATGGACATCACCCGAATCAAGAACCGGAAGGCGTATGTGCTTGCCGGTATAGGAATTATCGCTATCGCGCTCATCGTCGGTATCGCGCTGTATTTGCGTGGGGTATCGGCCACTAAGGATGCCCGTGCTGACTACACGCGAGCGGCGGCGGAGTATGCGGAAGTGAAGACCTCCCTGGAGGAACAGATCAAGACGGTTGATTTCCAGCCTGTCCAGTGCTCTAACGACGGGGGTAATCCCGAGAGCTGTTTTAGGGCGCTTGAGTTGCGTGCCTCGATTGAGGGCGAACTGGCCAAGCCTATAGATGCTCGCAAGGCCGAGACTCTTGGTGCTAAGGAGGCACGCGCGGCTGCGACCGCTATTTCCGAGCGTGTGAGCGTGTTGCGCGGGTGGGGTAGCGAACTCGAAACCAAGATGGCCGAACTCGATGAGGCTTTCTCTAAGAAGGTCACTCGGTATGTGACTGGTAAGGGCGAGGACGGTACCTCGGTCTTGAAGCGGTGTGAGAAGGTCTTGGGCGAAGCGCGTCAGCTCGCTGGTGAGGCGACTGGCAAGGTTGCTGATGGTGGGATTATCACCTCGATGAACCAGAAAGCAGCCGGCCTAGAGGAAGAATGCGCTCGGGTGCGAGATAAGCACGGTGAGATGCGGTGGCGTGAGGTTCAAGAGCGTGTTGCGGCTTTGGGTTTCCAGATTCATGACTTGGAGGATGCGATGAATAAGACTCGCGCCGCTATCGGGACGGTTGCGTTGCCTGACCAGGCAGTCCAGCCCGAACAGGCCGCTTCTTCGGCTGGCTCGTCAGCGTCTTCGTCGTCGGTGTCGTCTTCGTGGGGGAGCGACAACTCGGATTCTGGTTATGAGGCAGCTCCTGCGCCGGCTCCGGTGGCGCCAGCACCTGCTCCCGCAGCTCCCGAGCCTGCCCCTGCTGACAATGACGGATGGGTAGACACCTCGACCGGAGGTAATTTCTGCGCGGGTACGGATTCCAATGGCAATAGCTGGACTTACGAATGCCCCTAAAACCAAAAGGTGGCTCGGTGCTTGCGCCAACAAGCACCGAGCCGGTGAATCCCTCCAGTTTTTCGCAATGACCTTAAACATTTCGATATAGAAAGGACTCGTTACCATTATGGCAGCGACCACACATGCCCGGCCAGGAGGCCGGACGCTTGCCGCGCTCCTTGCGGTATTTACTCTGATAATTTCAAGCTTGCTTGGCGGGAGTGCCATGGCGGCTTACGATTCCACGGTTGGGCGCGGCATTGACCTCATCGGTATCAATGCCTCGGGTGCTTTGCGGCTTGGGCCGCATATTAACCAGACTCCGCAGATTGGCGGGGTAGGGATTGATGCTTCGCCTCAGTGGTGTATTGATGGGAAGAAGGCCGACCCGGGGCCGAATGATTTGACTTCAATTGCGACCTTGACGGATTCCGCGCAGCACGTGCCCGAGCTGGCGCTCACGACACCGCAGGCCGCTTGGCTTTTGAACAAGTACCAGGGCAACACCACAGATAACGAAAATCTCGCGGCGTTGGGTTTGCTCATGCACGCGAACTTCGAGAACACCGCCTCGGTGGCTCATGAAATCGCCGGGGCAACGCAAACCCAACAGCCGGACGTGTGGGCACGAGCCATTCAATACGTTGCCGAGGCCCGTAACAGTGCCGCCGTCGGCTACGAAGCCGGCCGCGTAGAGGGTGAGAGCCAACGCGAGGGAAAGCTATTCAACATCGGTATTCATCCTGATAACGCTGATTTTTGGGTTCCCAATATCCCCGTAAAAATCACGCTCACAGGGCCTGCCGTTTTCAAGGAGAGCGGCAGCACGGTATGGGAGGGCGTTACACAAGATCGCCCTATCACTCTCGAATGGAAAGCCAGCGGTAATGGCGTTGTTCAAGCGGATTACGCTTACAAAACCAAGTTCCGCACGACTCTCACAAAGTACGGCTCAGATGGCTCCATCCAGGACATGATCACGTACGGCAACCGACCGGCGAACGATCCTGAGACCATCACAGGGCCTGGGCCGTCGTGGCGTGTGATTTTTGACTTCCAACCCACCGGCACCAGCCAAGCCGCCAGCCAGGAGATCAACCTTGACGGCACCATTTCGGACACTCTCACCACATCGGTTGATAAGTCCTATGGTGATGGGCAGTGGACGCAGGTAAACAACCAGCCGGTTCCTGTGGTTTATACCGCGACCGCGTATTGGGCGGGCCGTGAAAAGCCCACCACCAGCACCACCATCCCAGCAGGTGCCGAAGTCCTCGGCAGCGTGGACGTTACAGCCACGGGTGAGGGCCAGAAGCTGGAAGCGAAGCTAACCACACCCAAGCGTGGTTACGTGAGCTGGGTTTGGTCGGTCGATAAAGCCAAGCAAGGCGCGAACAGCCAGTATATTCACCAGAACTGGGCGGATTCTTACGGACTGGAAGCAGAAACGACATCAGAGAATTTCGACTTCCGCCCCCTCGGCACCTCGAACGTGGCTGACGCGAAAGTAATCGACAAGGGCACAATGTTGTCCGATACGTTCGAGGCTAAGGCCGACCCGGCTTATCGGGATGGTGAATGGACACGCATCGTTGCGCCTGGCGCGTCGTTTGATGAAGGCACCTTCGTGCCGGTGACCTACCGGGCGAGCGCATATTATGTTTCCCCGACCGAACTCCCGACCACCACGGACTCTGTGCCGGCCAGTGCGGAGCTGATTGAATCTGTCACGGTCGTAGCTAATGGGCCGGGCCAGATCAAGGCCACGCTCTCGCAGCCCACAGTAAAGGCCGGGTTTGTCACCTGGGTTTGGGAAGTCAAGGCTGAAGACCAGCCCGCGGATTCCGCGAAGTGGATTAAGCCAGGGTGGGCCGACCAGTTTGGCCTGCCGGACGAGACCACGTCGGTGCGTTACCCCGCACAGATCGACTCCACCTTGTCTATCCGCGACACCAAGTCGGGTACCTATTTGGTCGATGATGTGTGGGTGACGGGACTCCCTGCTAATCATCCGGATTTCGCGGGTGGGATGGGTTTCAAGGCCGACACCGCGACCATTTCGCATGAGGTGTTGTTCTTCCCCCACGGCCTTGCCGTTACCGAGGCCAACCGCGATAGGGCAGAAAAGATCGGCGAAACGGTCACAATTCCCGCCCGCAACGGCTTCTACCCCAGCGTGGGTGAAATTTCCTGGTTGGTGAAGCAAGACGCTAATGGTAAAAATCTGCCGGGCACCTATGTTTTCGTTTCGTCGTTTGCTGGTGATGACCGCGTCCAGCCACTCACGACGAGCGTCGAGGACGTGACGGAGCAATTCACCATCACCCCTGAGCCGTCGATTCACACCACTTTGACGCATGAGAACACGCACGTGGCGCCGAATACCGACAAGGTGGAGCTTGTCGATACGGTCTCTTACCAGAATCTCAAGCCTGGTAAGGAATACGTGCTTGAGGGAACTCTGATGGATAAGGCAACCGGTAAGCCGCTCGAAGACGGAAACGGCACCAAGATTGTTTCCACGGCTGTGTTTGTGCCGGAGACACCGAACGGCACCGCCACTGTCGTATTCACAGTGGACGGAAGCCTGTTTGCGGGTAAGCAGACGGTTGCGTTTGAGAAGCTGACGCAGGATGGTCGTGAAATCGCTGTCCACGCCGACATCAACGATCTCAATCAGACGGTGACGTTCTCGAAGCTGGCAACCACCGCGACCGACAAGAGCGATGGTGACAAGGTGATCGCGCCGGTGCCTAACGCCGTGATTACGGACAAGGTGTGCGATGTTTCCGGCACGTTGGTGCCGGGTACCGAGTATGAAATTACGACCGCGTTGATGTTGGATAACGGCGATGCGTTGCTCGACAAGGACGGCAAGCCGGTGACGGTTACCTCGAAGTTTATTCCAGCGGCCGCGAACGACTGCGCCTCGATTGACATCACTTTCGATGCGAGCAAGCTCGCGGGCAAGAAAGTCGTGGTCTTCGAAACCGTGACCCAAGACGGCAAGACCATCTCGGTCCATCACGATCTGAAGGATTCCGCTCAGACGGTGAGCGTAGATACGCCTCCGACACCTCCGACACCTCCGACGCCGCCGGCTCCTCCCTCGCTGATCCGCACTGGCGCCAGTATCACCCTGGCTGCTCTCGCAGCCGCGGGTCTGGTTGTTGGTGGTGTGTGGCTCGTGCGCCGCAAGCGCGCCTAACCAACCAGACTCACCCGGGGTAACTCGGGGTGAGTAAGTGCTCCGTGTGCGCGTGTTTTCCATGGTCGAGGCGCGTACACGGGTAAAGAGGGGCTGGGCCGGCTATTGCTGGCCGGCCCAGCCCCCACTTTTTTCGAAACATGTGGCCATGAAAATAAACGTTTTTGTGAGGTAAAAGAATGAAGAAAACAACGACTGCTATTGCTGTGTCTACGTTGGCTTTCCTTGCTTTGCCGGCAGCCAACGCGGCAGAGCTGGCACCAGAAGTAACGGCTCCCACGGCCGGGGCTGTGGCGGCTGGTGAGACGCCGCTTGTAAGGGACGCGGGAACGGCCTCCGTTCGAGCGGCGGAACCGAGTGATGTGGGGGATACCCCGCCAACGCCAGGAGACGACAGCCCGGCGGTGCCAGATGTTCCTGAGCCACCCCAACCGGGGGACGAGCCGGCACCCGTGCCGGAACCTCCTGCACCTCCCACGCCGGGCGAGGAGCCGGCTCCTGTGCCGCCCAGCCCCGAACCTGATCCCGCGCCTGAACCTGAACCTGCGCCGGAGCCTGTCCCGGAGCCGGGTGTTCCCTCGCCTGACGCAGGTAGCGATACTTTGCCGAGCGTCGAGGATGAAGCACCGGGCGTAGAGGCGTCTTCTTCTTATGAGTGGGATACCGATGAGGGGCGGGTGTATAGCGCCGCTGCGCGCTCTGCCGGTTCGTATTCGGGCAAATATGCTGCGGCTTCTCATCGGCTTGCTGATTCGGGTAGCGCTTCGGCGTCGAGCGCATATCTGGCTTTGGCGGCGATCACGGCTGGCGGGCTGTGCGTGGCCGCTACCCGTAAGCGCGGGTATGTGGCGAAGCACGCCGCATAACCACCCTTAATCAGGCTTTCGTTTTTGAAAGGAAAAAGACCATGGATTTGAATGCTGTACTCCAGCTCTTCACTAAATTCGCTACCGCAGGTGGTGGTATTTGGGCTATTTGGGGCGTGATCACGCTGGCGGGGGGCTTGCGTAGCCATGATGGTCAGCAGACCCAGACTGGCATGTGGCAGGCGCTTGGCGGGGTCATGATTGTGGCTGCCGCCCAGCTCTTCAAAACCATCGCAATATAGCCATGGCTTTTGAGGTTCATGTTTACCGCGAGGTGACGGCCTACCAGCCGAAAGTCTTGTTTGGGTTCTCGTGGCGTCAGCTCGGGGCGTTGAGCATCGCCCTCCCGGTAGTTGTCCTTTCTTATTGGGGTTGTTTGCGGGCCGGACTTGACGATCTCGGTGTCGTGATCGTTTTCGCGGTGATGGTTCCGGCGGCGATGTTTGGGTGGTGGCGCCCGATGGGCATACCCGCAGAAAAGTATGTGGGTTATGCGTGGGAGTACCGTTTCGGGCGGCGCCGCTACCTCTACCACCAGATAGATGATGTGGGGTTTAGTGATGGGCAAAAGAACACAACAGCAAGACGCAGGCGCTCTAGCCGGCTTCGTCGGGAGTACGTCTCCTTCGAAACAAACAACTAACGCGCCCCGGCGGCGTCGCCGGCGCGCGGCTACTAGCGGTATGTCGGCTGCTCCGGGGAGTGTGCAAGCAAAAATTCCTTTCGAGGCGCTCACCCAGAGCGGGCTGGCCTGGCTTGGCGGCAACACTTATTCGGTGACGCTTGAACTCTCGGATGTGAATTATTCTCTCGCGCCAAGCGAGGTACAGGAGGGCGTGATTGAGAAATACGCACGCTTCCTTAACTCACACCTTTCCGGGACGCACGTGCAGATCCAGCTGGTAAACCAGGTCTTGGATAAGGAAGTGCTGGCGCGTGGGGTGGCCCTGGCTATGCGTGGGGACGGGGTAGACGATTGGCGTAGTGAATACAACAGCTTGATCTCCTCCCGCCTGGCCACCGGGCGTAATAATTGCGTTAGCCGTAAATACGTGACCCTCACTATCGAGGCGGAGGGTGTGGAGGAGGCTAAGACCACGCTTTCGCGCATGGTCACGACCGCTAGTGCTGCTCTTCGGGAGATTGAGGGTTGTCAGGCCCGCCAACTAAACGGAGGCGAACGCCTGGCCTTGATGACGTATTTCCTGCGGCCGGATGCACCGAGGTTTGATTACGCTCAGCTCCTGGCCAGTAACCTCACAACGAAAGACGTGGCGGCACCTCTCTCGCTGGATGTGGGGCGTGATCATGTGGACGCGGGCGGGCGGCTTTGGCAGAGCCTCGTGTTGCGGGATTTCCCGGCCTTTATTTCCGACCAGTTGCTCGCCGAACTGGCTGATTTGCCCCTGGATATGGCGGTGTCGATTCATATTGACCCGCTCTCGCAAAAGAAGGGCCTTGACCTTGTTAAGGCTCAGATTGCGGGGATGGATATTCAGCGGGGTAACGAGCAACGCCGACTCTTGAAGCAGGGTTTGAGTGCTGATCTTATGCCGCATGAGTTGCAGGCATCGTTTGAGGAAGCAACCGAGCTACGCACCCAGCTTGAACGCTCTAACGAAAAATTGTTCCGCACCACGATAGTGATCGCTGTCGGGGCAGATACGGAGGGGGAGCTTGCGGGGCGGGTTGAGCGCGTGAAAACCCTCGCCGCGAAGCACTCATGCAACCTGGAGACATTGCGGTATATGCAGCTCGACGGCCTCGGGGCGACCTTGCCACTGGGAGTGTGTCGATTGCCGGTGTTTCGTACCCTCACGACCGGCGCGCTAGCGGTCATGGTGCCGTTCACGACGGCCGAGCTGATGGAAGACGACGGTGATTTTTACGGGGTTAATGCGCGCTCGAAAAACTTGATCGTTGCGGATCGGCGGCGGGGCATGAACGCCAACGGCTTCGTTCTCGGTACCACCGGGTCGGGTAAGTCCCAGTTCGCGAAGTTCTCGATGCTACAAACTTTCCTGCGCCGTCCTACCGATGAGCTGCTTATTATTGACCCTGACCGCGAATACGTGCCACTCGCTTCGGTGATGGGTGCGAACCGGGTGATTGTATCGTCTAGCTCACCGGACTCGATCAATCCGCTCGAGGTAGACAAGGGCGCGGGCGGGGAGAGTATTCAGGAGAAGTGCGGGGTCGTGCTTTCCCTCCTCGAGGTGCTGCTGGGCGGAGAAGCGGGGCTTTCGGCTTCGGAGCGGTCGATTATCGACCGGTGCGTGGCCCGGCTCTACCGTGACTATTTGAATACTGACGGCGCTCCGCCGCCGACTCTCACAGATTTATATGACGCGCTCTCGAAGGAAGAAGATGGTGAGGGTAGGGAGCTTGCCCGCGGCCTTGAGCTTTATGCCAGCGGGAGTGCTTCTGGGTTTGCCCGCGCCACCTCGATTGATCGCACGAACAGGGTGACGGTGTTCGACACCGCCGATCTTTCTCGTGACGTGCAGACGTTCGGGATGATGGTTGTCTTGGAGGAGATTTGGGGGCGGATCAAAACTAACCGCGCGGCCGGCATACGTACCTGGGTGTACGTGGACGAGTTCCATACGCTTTTTTCGAATCCTCATGCTGCCTCTTATTTTGAGGCGATGTATAAGCGGGTGCGGAAGTGGGGTGCCTCGATGACGGGTATCACCCAGAACATCGAGGAACTGCTGGCGAATAAGGCCGCGCGGCTCATGCTCTCCAACTCCGACGGCCTGTTTTTACTCAACCAGCAAGCAACCGACGGCGCAGCCCTGGCTGATCTTTTGAAGTTGTCGGGTGAGCAGGCGGCGTTTTTCACGAACCAAGCCCCAGGGCGCGGCTTGCTTCGCTTGGGTGGGGTGTTGGTGCCTTTCGATAACACGATGCCAGCCAGTAGCCGGCTCTATGAGTTGTTTTCCACGAAATTCGAAGACAAGGCGGCCTGATAATGATTGATCAAACTGTTGGGGCGGATGCGCTTTATATTATTGCCACGACTCAAGGTGGCGTGCCAGGCGTCCTGGAAGATATCGCCTCGCATCCGAATGTTTATCCCGAGCTTGCTGCCTGGGCGGGTTTTGCGCGGGTGGTGGGATTGGTGCGTGCTGGTGAGGTACCAGCGCCACCACAACCAATGGCTCCGGTGGCACCTGAGATGGGGCTACCGGCGTCGCCGGTAGCCCCGGTCGCGGGTGGTGAGGCCAGCCCGCCTCGAGGAGCCGGTGGTCGGCGGCGGCGTTCACGTAGCGGGAACGGCCTACCCGGCCGTGGGAATTTGGCTCGCAACCTCACTATCGGGGCCGCCCTCGTATGCCTCGCGCTTATGGTGGCAGCTCTCTGGGTTATGAAAAACCCAACCGGCGACGTCGCCGCGCAGTCAGAGCCACCAACACCGGCGACGTCGGCAGTGCCTGCGACGCCGGAAGCCACCCCCACGCCTGCGGTGGGCGTCCTGGATGCCACCGGCAAGGCACACATGTGCATAGCCCGCGGCAAAGATGTTTCGTGTATCGGTGCGGGCGACCATGGCCAGAACGCCTCCCACACCTTCGATGCGGACGTGAAAGTTTTGGCGGCGGGTGGGGACACCACCTGCGCGAGCAGCGGCCAAGGCGCGGTGTGTTGGGGTGATAACCGGTGGAGCCAAGCAGGCTCTCAACCCTCAGATACTCAAGCACCGGCGCCGGTCTCGGGACTCGAAGCCCTCGAGGTGAAAGATGTTGCGGTGGGGGATGCTCACGCCTGCGCCCTCACGAACACCGGGGTGTGGTGTTGGGGTACGGACTACAACGGACAACTCGGGGGCGGTGCCCAAGGTGATAAAGCGAGCTTGGCCCGCCAGGTCACCCTCCCTGGTGATGCACGGGTGACGTCACTCGTTGCTTCGCGGTTCGCCACCTGCGCGAGAAATGATGCCGGGCGGGCGTGGTGTTGGGGGTCGAACGACAAACAAGCACTCACAAATGACCCGGCTGGGATTGTGGGCGTGACAGAGAAGAGCGGGCTGTGAGCGTGCTTGCGTCGATGAATATCCGCGATACCTCCAGTAAAAAAGCCGCGAATATCCACGCTCGCCGAGACTCTCACTTGGTGGGTAAGGCTGGGCGGCTTGTGGGGGATGTGCGTGAGCTACGCAG
Source organism: Actinotignum urematis (assembly GCF_051264595.1). Lineage (NCBI taxonomy): Bacteria > Bacillati > Actinomycetota > Actinomycetes > Actinomycetales > Actinomycetaceae > Actinotignum > Actinotignum urematis. The sequence goes on from NZ_JBOZBG010000009.1 coordinate 16,261, forward strand.
CTTTGAGGGTGGGGAGGTCGATGAGCAAGTCGGTACGGCCTTCTCCATCGCAGGCCGGAAAGCGGGCCGTAAAACCTGGAACACTGCCAAGCGGCATATTACGGTACTGCGCGGGCACGGCCCGCGCACCTCGCGTGTCTCTCATCTTGCGGCTCGCCGCGCCGCGACGACACCGGCGACGTCGCCGGTACGCCCGGCATCGCTTGCGCGTTCGGGGTCGAGCGTCGTGCCCGGACTGCGCCGGGCGACCCCGGGCAGTCGGCAGGCCCAGCGGGCTGGCAGGAAAGCGGGCAGGGCTACCGCTCACCGGGGTGGGTACCGGCCTAGGCTCGCCTCCCGGGCATTGAATGCTGGGCGGGTGGTGTCCGTGAAAATCGCAGCCGCCATTGCGAGCACAGTATCCATGATCGCTGCCTCCCCGGTCTTGATAGCCGGGCTGGTGGCCTCCATCATGATCATCGCGATTATCTCGTTCATCCCCAACTGGATCGTTAACCTCGTTGTCGATGATGAGCTTCCAGAGGTTGCTTTCCCGATCCAAGACGACTACCCCTGGCGCGACAAAGTCAGGGATAGTAAAGGAAACGCGACGCCGGTGTTCAACACGGTGAATCCGGAAACGCTTTATTATTTCGGGAATTGCACCGACTTCGTGTATTGGCGGGTGAACCGGGACATGGGTGGCGGGCCTGGTAAATGGGTCTACACCCACGGTGACCTAACCCCTGCTGGTGGTAATGGCTCCCAGTGGGGAGATACCGCTAATTTGCCGGGCTGGCCTGTTATCAGTAACGCAAAAGACGTCAAAACCGGTGACGTCGTTTCGTTCAAGTCTGGGGTGGCTGGGCATGACCACCCGGCCGGACACGTCGGGTATGCGGCCGCAAACACCGACGGCACCCTCCTCACGGAGAATTACGGTAACGCCGCCTACTACCTCGAGCGCTTCACCCACACCGATCTTCAGAAGTTCCTGGATGACGGGCGTATCGTTGTGCGTCGCAACCCAGACCTGGGTAGGCGGGCAGCGACCGGTGAAATAGTTCGCGTGCCCGGCGGGTCGAGCGCAGTTCTGGATACGGCCCTCGCCTATCAAGGCGTGCCCTACGTGCACGGGGGACAATCCCCGAGCGGTTGGGACTGTATTGGGTTCGTTGCCTGGGTATATCGCCAGCACGGGGTGACCATCAACTACTTCGACACGACGGGTGTGTTGTCGTATGGGCGGCGCGTGCCTTATAGCCAAGCCAAGCCAGGAGACATTCTCTATTGGCCCGGGCACGTAGCGATCTCGCTAGGGGATGGCCGGAATGTTGCCGCGTGGAACGAAAAAATGGGGACAACGGTCGGCCCGGATTCGTGGTGCGGGGAAGAGCCTCCGGTTGTGATCCGCATGAGCGAAAACTAACAGGGAGGGCTAGTTGTGGCTGGGATTATTTTGGCGATGCTCACCGCGATTTTCGGCGGTAGCTTTGCGGGCGGGGTCGATGACCTGAAAACAGACATCGCCTCCTACAACCAGAGCGCTTTTGAGTTTTGCACGAGCCTCAATTCTGTTGCGGTAAAGCCTGTGGCGGCGACTATTCTCGCGATTATTCTCGTGCTCGAGCTAGCTAGGCTTTCTACCCGTTATGAGGGAGACAGCAAGAGCGGCACCCAGCAGATCGCTCTCGCGTTGCTGAAAGCCGCGTTGATATTGATCGCAATAGCAAATGTCGATCTCATTTTGTCCTCGATTAATGAGGCGGGTGAGAAAATCACCGCCGGAGTAGTAGCGCAAAGCCCGGACACGGTTGCCGGGGGTGATCTTCCGGCGTCGGTGAAAACAGCGGTAGACGACCTCGGGATGGCCGATAAGGCGGGTCTTATGTTGGTGTTGTTCTTGCCGTGGCTGCTTTCCATTGTTGCCTCTATCGGCGTGAAAATCATCGTGTTGTTGCGTTTCGCGGAAATTTATATTTTGAGTGCGGCCGCAACTCTTCCGCTTGTTTTCCTCTCGCACCCGGAGACGAAAAGCATCGGCGTGGGATATTTGCGGCGTTACGCCGGTGCGGTCTTGCATGGCGTGGTTATCATCTTGTGCATCACGATTTACTCGTATTTCCAAGTGGAGATGGTGGACGTGAATAGTTTGACGGGGGATAACATGCTCTCCACCTTGACGGCGAATTTGGCGGGGTTGATTGCTGGCCCGGTATTCTTCCTCACCTTGCTGTTCGGTTCCTCGCGCATGGCTAAAGCATTCCTCGGAGAAGGATAATGTCGACGGATAGTGAGCTATAGACACTAAAGATTTCCGGTTCGTGAAACCAGGATTCTTTGTGTCGGGAGACCCTTTAGAAGAGAGCGATTAAACCCGACTGGTTGCGGTTACACATTTGGTGCTTCGAGTTTTTTCGAGTAGAAAGGGTCAAGGCCACGCAGAAAATACAAGCAGTAGTCGGCCCTCATGTGGGCAATCTCGTCGGGTGTCATGAGTTCACGCCCGAGGCGTTTGTGGCCGCGTGTCCAGTTTCCGTTCCTGCCCCGGCTCTCAGAAACATCTGTGGTGGTGATCGTTTGCTTGCCGAGCATCTTCGAGAAGTATTCGGTGGTGGAGCGTTCTTGTCCGCCGAGGAAGAGGATTGAGTCGCAGTTGCCGACGATGGTGTCCCAGTCTTCCTTATAGAGCGCTTTGCCCTGCGCCATGTTCTGGACGATCACGGATACGGAGATGGCACGGGAGCGCATGACCGCAATCTTCCGCTCAAAAGACGGAATCCTGCCAATATTCGCGAACTCGTCCATAAACACCTGGAGTTGAACAGGAAGCCGTCGTGAAGCTTCGTGGTCGGCGATATAAATATTCGTTTCGAAGAGTTGCTCGAAGAAAATGGATGCGAGGAAGTTGAAGGCGGCGTGGGTGTCAGGGATGATCAAAAACAGCGCCGTCTTCTCCAAGCCGATGCGTTCGAGGTGGAGGGTATCGGTAGAAAGAAGTGTCCGCATGGGTGCCATGTGGAGGGGTGCACACCTCACTCCGAGGGAGATAATCACTGATTTTTTGGTTTCTCCCGCGCCTTGCAAATAGGTATTGTATTGGGAGGCGGCGAAGCGTAGCCCGTCGATCGCGGCTAAAGCTTCGGGGGAGAAGATGTCTTGGGTGGGGTCTTGGCGGGCTATTTCTGCTTCCTGGATTAGCTCGCTGGTTGCTTCGAAGAGCAGATCGACGTCGGACTTGCTCTCGTCTTCTTTTTCGAATGCTTGCATTTGCGCGAGCAGGTCGACGATATCGATGAGCGTGCCGGTGTTGCCTTTCGTGTAGTAGATATAGGCAACCAGGGCGGTGAGGAGTGCGCGTTCTGCTTTTTCCCAGAAGTCACTCGAGGTGGCGGGTTTGCGCCCGGTGGTATTCGAGATGAAGTTTTCGACGAGGATACTGATATCGATTTCACCGCGGGCATCTTTGAAGTAGGAGAGCGGGTTGAAGTTGGCGGAGAGGTTGAAGTCGACGAGGTTGAAGCATCGCACCTTGTATCCAGCGGCTTCGAGGTGGGAGCGTGTTTGGGCATAGAGTTCGCCTTTGGGGTCAGTGACCGCGAACGACGTATTGAATTGCGCGAGGTTGGGTAAAACGTAATAGCGGGATTTACCTGACCCGGATCCACCAACAACGAGGGCGTTGAGATTGCGTTGGGTTTTCCGACCGTCTAGGGACAAGCGCTCGGTGCGAGTAAAAAGCAGGTTGTTCGTATAGGTTTTGTCGCGGTAGGGGCGGATCGCGGCCTGGGTGGCGAAGCGCGCGGAGCCGTGCTCGGCGCCGTCGCGGCGGGTGCCTTTCATCGTTTTTTGGTAGAGGGCACTCAGGCCAATTGCGGCCGCAAGACACAATCCGACGGCGGCGTCGATCTCATGAAAAGAGACGTGGAAAGGCCGCTCAAGGAGATCGAGGTAGAAGCGGTCGAGAATATCCGTGAGTGGCAGTTCGGCTTCGATGTCGCTGCGTACCTGGAAACAGACCTTGTTGCCCGACCAGAAGGCGAGGAGGAGGCCGAGGATAGTGAGGATGTAGGTCATTGGTGTGCTTTCTTTTTCGCGCGGGTCTCGATCACAGCCGCAATATCAGCCCGGCCCTCATAAGTGAAAGAAACCCGCGGGATTTCCTGGGTGTCGGCAAGGTCGGGAGTGGAAGCGGTAGATGCGAGTGGCGGTGTCTCTGACGTCGTGACGTCAGAGACACCCACACCATCGGCGTCACCGACATCGGTCGTTGGTGTGCGTAGGCGGGTGAGGGTGTCGAAGATAGCGTGGGGGTCGATGGCCGTGTCGATCAAACACAAGCCAGGCTCGCGGTAAACAAGCGCTTCCACATTGGCGGGCAATAGGCGGGCGACATCGGGATGAGTGGGGGCCTCGGCTAGCGTGAGCGCGGTCAAGGGAGCGTGACCGCGTAGGAGCTGGGCGAGGGCGCGCTCTGCTGGCTCGCCCGTGATGAGCGTGAACGTCCCGCGGGTCATGGCGTGCTCCAGTCCGGGAAATAGTCGGGGGCTAGTGAATAGGGGGCGAGGAATATGCCGCCGTCTTCGCCTTGCTCGATTGCTCCGTAGGCAAGTACTTGAGTGCCGCGCTGTAATGCGAGTTCTTCGCCGAGGTAGCGGGCGAGGCGGCCACTAGCTATCACTGTGGTTTTGATAGCAGCCTGCGTTTCGATAATGAACCGCAAGGAGGTGTGTTCGAGGTTCCATTGTGGGGTGTTGGCGATAGTGCCGGCACAGAAAATATCCACGGGATTCTACCGGCCCATCTTTTTCGAGACCACCTGGGCAGGCACAGGCGGACGCCCGTTGAGTGCGGCTTTTTTGGCTCGGGCTTTCTTCTCAATAGCACGCGCCACATCGCTGCGGGTCTGGATTTTTTCTTTCGTGACCGGTTTCTTTCCCGGCGCGGCCTCTGACGTCGGCACCGTAGCGGTGGGCGTCGCGTCTGACGTCGGCAGTGTCTCCGACGTCGCCGGTGCCTGGGGTGTCTGGCTTTCCGAGGCAGACAGAGCGGCGGCGTCGGCGTTCGGGGTGGTATCGGCGGGTTGGGTGACGTCGCCGGTTTGCGCGGGCGCGTCTGCTTCTGGTGCTTTCTCGTCTTTCTTGGATGCCGTCTTCTCAGGTGTGTCTTTTTCCGGCGTATCTTTTTCGGTGCCCGGCTTGCTCTGGCTAGCCTGTTGCCGCGTGGGGGTGAGGTCGGCTTCGATGCGGGCCAAGGCGTGTTGCATGAGCGCCACGTCGCTTCCTTGGAAGTGGACGAAGTAGCCTTCTCCGGCACGCTCGAGCGCGAAGTCGATGCCGGTGCGCCGCAAGTATTTTTTGAGAGCGGCAAGGTTTTCCGGGGTGATCTCGGCCGAGTGGAGATCCCCACCTTTGCGCTGGAGCGTTTTGATGGTCATGCGGCCATGGTCACGCTGACTGGGCGCGACGCCTTTCATTTTGGCGAGGTGTTTGAGGCCGCCTTGGGCGGTGAGCCGAACGGCCTGGACGGAATTCGTGAGGAAGTAGCCGGTGATTTTTAGGCCAGCTTGCAGGAGTGTTGCCGTAACTGTATTGGCGATTTGTTCGCCTCCCATAATACTCATTTGGTGATGTCCTTTCCTTGGATCCTGGTTTGGGTGCGTTGGTCGATTCTTTTGAGTGCGGTCTCAAGCGTGGTGATGCGGGTGGTGGTGCGGTCGATCTTCCGATCAATAACCTCACTCGACTTTCCTTCATCAAGCGTGGCTTGGCGTTCGATAACGAGGCTCGCGTTTTTCTCGACGAGGTTATCGCGCTCAAGGCGAAGCTCATCGCGGTATGCGGTGAGTTCGCTTGTGCCCATATGTACGGCGCGGGCGGTGAGGTTCACGACGTCTGCCCGTGCTCGTAGCTTTTCGCACTGGTTGTCGATGGCGGCGAAGTAGGCGCGCTGGGCCGGTGTTTTCCCGCGCGGTATCTTCCCCGTAATCAAAGCTGGGGGTGCGTTCACGGGGAGAGTAAAGAACGTATAGAGCTGCCGTGGGGTGATCTGGGTGTGGAACGAAAAGTCTTTCGTGTTGATGATGGTCAGCTCGGCACCCGCGTCAATATAGAGCCGGTAGGCGCCCCCACTATCAGAGATAGCCGAGGCTGGGAGCACGAGGGCGAGACTGCCACGCGTTCCGGGTAGGAGTACTTCGATGGTGCCGTCCTCACGCATCTCGATAAGGTGTTTTTGGGCGACGTATTCGAAGACCTGGGTGCGCCCGAGGCGCGCGCGTAGCGCGGCTGGGGTGTAGGGTGCACCGAGCTTTGCACCTCTGATAGATCGCTTCGTGCCAGGGAGCGTGAAGAGGATGTGTTGGCCTTTGGTTTCCATTTTGATACCGCGGGCGACGAGTTCGGTTTGGAATCCCTCCCAGGTAGCGGTCTCGCTAATGGCGGCGTCGATGAGGCGCCGCAGATCGTCTTTACGCGAGTCGCCACGCGCTTGGGCATAAAGGTCACCGATGTTGTTATCGCGTCCGTGTCCGCGCCTGTTCTTGATGACTGACAGACCGTGCTGCCGGCAGAGTTTGTCGGATAGCTCGCGGATGTCATAGACACGGGTCTTCGGGCAACGCCAGCGCTTCCACGTGTCGCGGTTGACGGGGTTGAAAAGAATGTGGTTGTGGATGTGGTCTTTATCCACATGCGTTGCCACTACGTAATCATGGGCGTCTCCTAACAGCTCGTGAATCAATTCCATTCCGATATCGTGTGCCTCGTTGGCATCTGCTTCTCCGGGCTTGAAAGATTGAATGAGGTGGTGGGCGAGAACGCTCCCAGGCCGGCCAACACTCTTATGGAACGATGCCTCGGCGTGGGTGGCCATGAAGCCTTTCGTGATATCTTCAGGCACCCACGACAGGCCCGCATTCGAAGAAACAAGAAGATGCCCGTTGGTCTTGTATGCCTGGCATACATAGTCCACTGCCTTACCGAGCGTCGTCTTGATCTGGGTCAGTTTCGTTACCGCCACGGCCGCCTCCAGAGGTGAATCTTTCGATGAGAGTCCTGCTTTGTTCCATGAGTTTTCTGGCTGCCTCAACCTGCTCAAAAGACGCCACATGAGCAGAGTTCACGTTGCGTGCGATTTGGTTGAGGTTCACGCCTAGCCTGTTCAGCTCTCTCAGGAGTGCTTCCGCCTGCGGGCCTCGGTCTGGCCTGGTTGGTATGGGCCGGCCGAGCAGTAGTGTGCGCGTGAACGCAGAAAAGTTAGTGTGGCCCAGGGAGCGCATCCGCGCCTCCACCCGCATCCATTCTTCAGCGTCGAAATAGAGATGCTTCTCTATACGGCGCTTCCTCCCGGAGGATGGCGCGCCTTCCACGCTTTCCTCCTTAACGGGTTTGGGTGTCCCCATACTATATCACCCCGCGGCGGCGGGCAAGCGCATTTGTATCCTCAAATGCTAAGCTTGCTAAGCCGGTCGGCTAGGGCTAAAGTCACGGCCCGTAGGGGCGACTTTCGTTCCTCGCCCCGTGAAAAGTTTTTCACGGGGTAGCCGGCCTGGCCAGCGGAAAAGATACACGCCGCCGGCGTGTATTCCGCTAGCCAAGCGAAGCTTGGCGCCACGTCTTGCGTGGCATAGCGTGTGGACATTTCATGTCCACACGCAGCCTGGACGGTCAGATGATTGTGGCGCACCCGCCGTGCCATTATAGCATTATTTTGTGGTGCGGAGTGGGTGGGAAAATGGTACAGAGCAGCGCCGGCAGCGCACATAGCTGGGTAGCGTTTTTGGTGGTGGGTGGGTTCATTTTTTAGATCAAAAATGACACGCACTCCGGCGGTAAACGTGGTGGCGTTGGTGGTGGGCGCGCGGGGCGCGTGGAATGGAAGAGTGGTGGGTGGTAATATTTTGTTTCGGGAACTTACGCCACACCGACAGGTATTGAAGTGGTGGTTGTGGTGAGGAAGAAAATAGCGGCCTTGAAAGACAGCCCGCTGATCGCTCCGGATTACGCAAAGCTTGAAAAGCGCATCGGTGCGGTCTCGGATTTCGAGAAAAGGCTGGGTGAATTGCGCGAGCTGCGAGCAACGCTCGTGGACTTACGCGGCGCACTAGTTGAGTCAGGTTTGCCGGTCAAACAGATCGTGCAAGCGTTCGCGCTTGATAATAATGAGCGCCGCCTTTTGCTCAAAAAATACCGCAATGCGGGCACGGAAAACGCCGGCACGGGCGGTGAAACTGAAACGGAAAATGACTCTATTAGCGGCGAGGATACCGCAGGGCAGTGCGACCGTGCCGATAGATGCGCGGGTGAAAATACCGGCTCGAGTGAACACTTCCAGCAAGACTAACGGAAGTTATAAGGTAAGGCCCGTACCGCGCGATGTGCGCGGTACGGGCCTCGTTTGGCTTGCTTTTTATAGGTTTATTGTTTGCTGCTGGCTGCGTTTACCATCGCGCAGGCTGGCCGTGATTTCTTTGAGTTCTGCCTCCAGCGTGGCAAGTTTAGACTCACCTGACCAGCGCTCCTCCGTTTCGCTCCCGTAGCGCATTTTTTCGTGTTCGATATTGGCTTGGTATTCTTTCATCTTCTCAGGCAAACCATCGAGTTTGCCGATCATGTTCTCCAGCCGAACGAAATAGTGGTAGTCCAGGCGCGGGATGGTGGTTCCTTTGAACTGCACCTCCACCGAGATATCTAGGCCGCTTTTATCGGGAAAATAGCGCCGATAGTATTCAAGCTGCTGAGCAAACGCTGCCGGCACGGCGACAAGGCCGTGCCCGTTACCTAAATATGATGTCGTGATACCGAACGCTATTTTTACGCCGTTGATCTCGATTTTAGGCAGGCTATAGACCGGATTCCACGAGATAGCCCCGCCCCCGCGCGAGCTGGCCGTGCGGAAAATATAGCTTGGCAGCGCGCTCAGAGCATCATTGAGGCGCGCCGCGGCGGCTTTCCGCTCCGTAACGATCTGTTCGTCAAACTTGATAACCGGGGTGGCCGGGTTTGCGAGGGTTTCTTGGATGCGAGTGAGTGCTTCACCGTAGCGATCCAGGAACATACCCGTGGTTCCTAAGAGCCTTAAGTTTGAGCTGATGTTGGCGTTTTTTGTGCGCCAAGCAGCCCGCTCATTCTTCAAGCCTTGGATCTGGTTTTTCAAATCAACCGACCGCATGAGCATTTGGTCTCCGGAGGCGATAGCTTTCGTTTCCGCATACGACATCTGGCGCTCGGCGACATCTTCAATGGAGCGCCCGGAGTATTTCCCGGTCATGACCTGGCCAATAAACGCGGCTTTCCGCTCCAGGGTTTGCCACTTCATGGTATCCAATGATTTGAGGGTGCAGTAGCGGTATTCGGCGACCTCATGGTTTTGGTTTTTCTGGCGGAAGACCCGCCCATTCCTCTGAATATGATCAGCTGGGCGCCAGGGCACATCAACATGATGAATCGCCACCGCCCGCGTTTGAATGTTCGCGCCTGTTCCGAGTTTCTCAGTCGAACCAATCAGTATTTGGATGGAGCCGGAGCGGGCGCGCTTGTAGAGCGCGTCGCGCTCAAGCGTGTTTTTCGCTTCGTGAACAAACGCTATCGCGCTCTCTGGCACGCCTTTCTCGACCAAGAGCCGCTTGAGTTCGTGGTACATGTCGAAGCTGCCGTCTGTTTTTGGGGTGCCTTTATCGCAGAAAACAATCTGCAAGGCCCCGCGCGTGGGCGAGACTTCCCCGGTCTCATCCAGATACTGGTTGTCTTTGGTTTCGTTCCAGACCCGGTAGACGTTGTCGGCCACCACATCGACTTTCTGGTGGGTAATAGTCTCGGTGTCGACGCCGTTGAGCGCTGAGATGTTCTTGTCGGTGAACAGGCGGTAGTCGGTCGCAAACGTGATCCCATCATTCGTGAGGCACAAATAGTTGTCTTCTGTTGGGCTGACCATGCCGGCTTTGATCGCGGTTTCGCGTTCCTCCAAGCGCTCCCGAAATTCTTCCATCGGGCCGCCCAAATCAATCTCCAGGGTCTCGGCGCGCCGCTCCCCATCACTACGGGTTTTAATCTCGGGAAGATTGAGGCCGAGTTCGCTAGTGAGCTTGACGTCGGCAAACGTCTGCCACATCGAGAGCAGCTCCGGCAAGTTACTGAAGGTTGTGAAGCGTTGTTTGACGACATAGCCCCCGCCCGCGTTCATTTCCACCGCAGTGGAGGCGGAGGCGAACTGGCGCGCCCAGGCAGTGAAGTCCCCGACGCCAGCACCGGCCAAGATGTCGGGGCGTAGGTAGTGCATCATCACCCACATCTCGCCCATCGAGTTCGCTACCGGGGTGGCGGTTGCGAGCGTACAAATACGCTCTCTTCCCTGGGAGCGTAGGTAGCTGATTTTCATGTCGAGGTCGAGGGCACGCGAAGACGTGCCGCCAAGCAGGCCCGCGAATTTCTCCGCGCCTTTGACGGGCAGGTTTTTGTAGGCGTGGGCTTCGTCGACGACGAGATAGTCGACGCCGAGAGACTCAAACGAGAGCAGAGAATCATCGTGCTGGCTGGCCGCGTCGTTGATCTCGCGCTTAATTGACGCTTCGCTCTCAAGCATTTTGCTCTCCAGCTTCGAGATAGAGACATCGCCGGATTGAGCGGCTTCGAAAGCAATACGGGCACGGGTCTCGTCGAGCTTGGTCTGCTCGTAGACTTTGATGGTTTCTTTACCCAGGGGGAGCTGGCCGAAGGCATAGTGGGAGCAGATGATCGCATCCCAATTACCCATCCTTGCGCGGGCGAAAAACTCAGCCTTATTGGCCTTGGAGATGTCTTCACTCTCGAGCGTGAGCAGGCGTGCGGCCGGGTAGGCGGCTAGCCATTCGCTCCTGAATTGGCCCACCAAATGGTTCGGGACGACGACGAGGGGTTTGGTGACGAGTCCGAGTCGGTGTTGTTCCATGACCGCGCAGACCATTGCCAGGGTTTTCCCGGCTCCGACCTCGTGGAATAGCCCGCACGTGGGTTCATAGAGCATGCGGGCGATAGCGGTTTTTTGGTGGTCATAAAGCTGGATTGAGGAAGACAGACCGGGTAGGGTGAGGCCACTACCGATGTCGGTGTAATCGCGGCCCACTAGCGAGTTGAAGCGCTCGTTGTAGATTTGGACGAGGCGCTCGGTGCGGGTGGCGTCAGCGAAGACCCATTCTTTGAAGTGGTCTTCGATTTCTTTGCCTTTCGCCACGGCCGCGGCCGTGGCCGCCATATCCACTAGTTTCCGGTTTTTGTTATCGGGATCGGTATATGTGACCTCAATAGTGTTCGCGTTCAAAAGCTTGGTGAAGATGTCAGAGGCCCGCATGCTTGTTGTACCCCACCGTGTTTCTTGCTCATAAGAGCGGGACTGGGCACCACTCAAGTTCACGGAGTATGCGCCGTCCTTCGTGAGCGTGAGGCTCGGGCGGCCGTCATCAAGCAGTTCGCGCAGGAATTGCTGATAGTCGCGGATCGGGATCCAGCTCGCTCCAATACTCGGGGTGATGTCGGTGAAGTCAATAGGCTCAGGCATGACTTTCTCCAACGCCTCAACATTTGGCGCGTATTGGGGGTCGGTTTGAGTAGCAGAGCGCGCCGCGGCAAGTTTTTCACGTACGTTGCCCGAGAGATATTCGGGGGCGCGGGTAAGAGCGCCGGTTTCGGGGTCGAGGAATGCTAGGCCCTCCTCGATGAGCTGACCGCCAATAACTTCTTCTCGGAAGCCTAGGAGGTAGTGCATGTAGGGCAGGTCGATACCGCCGGTTTGCTCCAGGCTCATCGCAAGCGCTTCGCGGGTCGTTTGTGCGCCTTTAGGCGTATAGGGCGCATAAAGCTGGCGCGAGGAGAGAATATCGGCGGGGGTGGCGCGCTCTGTCTCGTCATCCCATTTCTCGAGAGCAAACAGTAACGCGTGGCGGGGGTCTTTCTTCAAGACTCGGACGGCTTGCGGGTAGGTCACCCGCAAGACTTCTTCGCCGTTTTTATCTATTCGGATGCTTTTCGTATTCCGATTCAGTGCGCCATATTCTGCCACATAGGTTTCATAGGCGGTGCGGGTTTGGGTGCGTAGTACCTCGAGTCCGACGTCGGCGGCCGGGGCGGTTTCTTCGGCGCTAACAAGCCTAGAGACAAGCGTGAACAGCTCATATAAGCGGTGGGTCTCTGTTACGTATTTCTTCGCTAGGCGCACGCTCTCCCACTCCCCGCTAGCGGCGAGGCGTTCCATGCCTTGAGGAGTGGGACGCAAAGAACCAGCAACCATGCCCTCCTCGAGCGGGGCGGAGAGCGTTTCGGCGTCGATCTCAATAACCTGCGGGCTATATGCAAGACGCTCGGGCAGATCAGTAAATACGCGGGTGAGAGCAGCACTGAGATCACTAGCGACGTCGGCGGGCGTCTTCTTACCTTGTTGTACAGTGAGCACGTCGCGCCCACCCATCCCGCTCCCGGCTTCAAGCTCGCCAAGAAGATTGGCCGGGTGGTCAAGGAAATAGTTATTGAGCGCAAATATCGCGGTACTTCCGTCTTTACGGGGTAGGCGCACGGGGTGGGTGTGTTCCCACGTGAACTCTTGCGGGGTATCGCCTGGGGTGCGTTTGCGGAAGATCAACAGGTCGCTAGCAACGCTGGTTCCGGCAGCCTCACTGTGAGCACCAGACGGCAGACGGATAGCTGCCACTAGGTCTGCGCGCTCATACATGTCGCGGCGTGCGGCCGGGTTTTTTGCGTCTAGGGTGTAGGTGGAGGTGATGAGCGCCGCATACCCGCCAGGCTTGAGCAGATCCAGGGATTTGATGATGAAGTGGTTGTGCATCGAGTGCCGGCCCGGGTTATGGGCCGGGTCGAATAGTGCGACGTCAGCGAAGGGCACGTTACCTACCGCCACATCAAAAACAGGCGGGAGCGTGGTAGTTTCGAAGCCTTCAGGGCGGATGGTGTCGCTGGGAGCGAGGAGCTGGGCCAGGCGTGCAGCCGTGCTGTCAAGCTCGATGCCGGTCATGGTGAGGTTGTTGGGTGCGTGGGCGATGAAATGCCCGATACCACACCCCGGCTCGAGTCCCGCACCGCTTTGAACGCCGGCAGCTTTGAGTGCATCCCAAATAGCCGTGACATATTCAATGTGCGTGTAGTGGGCATTGACGACGCTTCGCCGCGCAGCCTTATAGCCCTCCTGCCCGAGAAGATCGTGGAGGCGGGCGCGTGCGGCGCTCCACTGTGTTTTGGTTTCGTCGAAGACTTCCGCCAGCCCGCCCCACCCACTAAAGAGCGCGACCTGCTCGAGGTCACGCTCGGTTAGCCCGCCCTGCTCGGCTAGTTCGAGTGCGTGAATATTAGCGGACACGCGGGCACGCACGCCCGTGATCGTGTCTTGTGGCCGCGTGCGTAGATGAGGTGGGTCTACCAGCACTCCTCGATCTCGGAGGGCGTTGTCGGGTTCTCCCATTCGATTGGCGGGTTCTGGGCTTGCCACTGGGCTACCCAGGCCGGGCACTTGCGATCCGGTGTTGATTTCATCGTCTGCATTGAGGTGAACATGTCGATGATCTCCCCTCGCATCTTGCCCGTGTCCTCCATTGCCTGCCAGGCCAGATGGAAGAGCGCCGGTTCGCCCGATCTCGGCTTCCCCGTCACTTTCTCCAGGGGGACGTGTGCCACTTGGTAGGACTCGATCCAGAAGCCTTCCCTGATCAACTCGTCCAGGCTCATCGCTGTTCCCTCGATCCGCACCGCCAGGCCGCGCCGGAATACTCGCAGTAGTGCCTCGGTCAGGGTTTCCTTCATCCGCGGGACGTACAGCTCCTCGTAGTTCTCCTGATCGGTCAGAAACTCGTAGGGCATGTCCACTCCTATCCAGTCCCAATCCAGTGGGAAGAGTTCCCACGTCTCTACCTCGGCGTTCGGGTAGTAGTTCGGGGGTAGATACGTTTCCATCTCGAGGAAGAATTTGCGGGCCACGTCCCACTCGCTCGGATTGTTTAGCGCCCAGCGCCTCCACACTTCCCTCGTCTGGAGTGGTTCGCCGGCGTCCCTCGGGTCGATCAACATCGCTCGTCCTTTCTGTTAGCCCCATGAGGGCATCTAAGTCAAAAGCAAGCTGGCTAGGCGCAGGCGTCACCTTGCGCCTTTTGCTGGCTCTCCGGTTCCCAGAATACCCTCCATGTGGCGGTATATCCATATCTCCATACGCTGGTTTTGGTGTGGAAGCGTTTTTCGGGTTGTTGTCCATTGCTGTCCTTGAGGATAAGGGGTGGATTAAATAGGGGTGGCGCCACCCAAGGGGTGGCGCCATTTTTGTGCCTCAAGGGGTCGGCTCAAAACAAAAGGGAAAATTATTGGAGGGCCGGGCTTCTAAGTCGCGCGTTCTCCAGCTCACGGCCGCATCCAATATGGTCGCCCAGTGTGTGAGGTGGGCTGCTTCCATTACCAGCCAGCCTCAACAGTTACTGTTCTTGGTTTTCTATCTCTTCGAGGTAGTTTTCCAGGGCAGTAACAATCAGGGCGGTCAGGGTTGTTTCCTTGACCACTGCAAGAATTTGCAGTTTCTTGGCAAGGATTCCCGGACAGTTAAAGTGTACGTCTTTTGGGCCGGTGTCTTTAAGGCCCGCGAACATGTTCATATCCATATTTCCATGATGCCATGCTGGTGAGGCGTGTGGGAGTCACCGCGTGCTTCGGGTTTTCTTAGGGCTGGGACGTTGCGTGGTGGTATTGGGTGGTGTTTTTATCGGCCTGCCCCTGTGGGGCAAGGCCGGCCCGCGGGGGTCTGGGGGCACGGGTGTCCCCAGCGGGGTGTGGGGCAGCGCCCCGCAACGTTGAAGGGGCAGCGCAACGCTGCCCCTTCAACCGAGTATGACCGCTAAACCAGCAAGGATTCGACGACTGGATGTGTACGGTAGTAAGCCTTGATCGACTCCTTGGAGATGATCTCCTGGGAGTGTGACTGCGGGTCACAACCTTGACGCGCATCAAGCCACGGCTGCTCACCGTGAGTCTTTTCGACCAAAGCATTCGCGGTCAAGTCACCGAGTTCATCGCAAACGCCGTCAATAACAGTCAGTGCGTCAGCGGATAGTGTGCCGGCTTCACTGGTTAGCTCGCCGGGGTAAATAAAGAACTTACCGCGGTGCTTGCTGAATAACTCCGGAGAAACCGGGCCGTTAACCCAGGCGCGAAAATCTTCCTCAAAAATAGGAGATCCCGTTTCGGCGAGATATGCAGCCTGGCAATAGAACGTAAGCTTTTGCAATTTCATGGTGGTCATACGCCCGCAACGCTCAAGAATCTGCGCTGCTACATCTTCAACTTTAGCCATCTCGCCTCCTTTTACCTCAATATCCGTAATTGCTATGATTCTACCATGCAAGACAGTGTGCGGCCTATATCCAGGGGTGAAGCTAACAAAGCCGGAAAAGCCCTAGCGCAGGCGTACGTCGCACACGGTGGAGACCTTGCTCGCGTCGGAGAAGACGAGGAGATTCAAGAATACTTCCGCCTCGTGCAAGCATGGCGTTCTATGCAAATTGAGCCTACACGTACTGTTTTTGAGGAACTACAGCAAATATCCACGCTCATCCCGCACTCTCTTGTGACTTTCCGATTGAAGCGAATCAGCTCAATTCTCAAGAAACTCTCACGCAAGAACACCAACCTCAAGCTCGGCTCCATGGACGACATAGGCGGGTGCCGGCTTATCGTGGAAACCTGCGAGCAAGTAGACCTTGCCGTAGCCGAAGTACTACGCCGCTTGGATGTGAAAGAATCCCGCGGAATCAAAGACTATATTGCTTGTCCCCAAGATAGTGGCTACCGCTCATGTCACATCATCGTCGTCGTACCCGGTGAACCACTACCTTCTCGAGTGGAAATCCAGATCAGGACGAGACTCCAGCACTCGTGGGCAACGGGAGTCGAAGCAGCAAGCGCGATATACGGCCAGGATTACAAGAGCCCTGAAAAACTGGCAGGATCGCGCGCTTCCTACGAAGATATAAGGCGATTTTTCCAGCTGGCCTCGGCCCTTTTCACTCTCGAGGAAGACCGCCCGTTAGCATCTAATGTTCCCAATGGTCGGGAAGCGCTCAAACGCGAGCTCGAAGCGTTACCGTGCTCCAAGCAGATTTGCGTCGATCTTGTAGACGCAACAGATGCAACTTTCCAGAGTATCGGGAAGGCTTTCGGCTCTCTTGGCCCTAACCTGTATCTTCTCGAATATGACCGAGAAGAACAGGTTTTGTACGCTTCGCCTTTTTCCAGTAGTGATATTAGCCAGGCTATTGATTGGTATAACCAAAACGAAGAAGAAGACGTGTTTTCCGGGCGACGCGACACGGTACTCGTCTACGCCACAAGCACCGAGTACCTACACGCCGCGTTCCCTAATTACTCAACAAACCTAGGCGAGTTCACCAGCAACCTTCGCCGCTGTACGCACTCATAGGACATATCGGAACAGGATGTCCCAGCCCAGCCTTGCCAGCCACGTAAAAACTCCCAGTCCTCACGTTAGACACAACGCTAGGGGCTGGGAGTTTTGGGTTAGGGGCTCCTATTTTTTCTTCTTTTTCGGCCACGTGTATCGGGCGGTCTGGATCCCGTCTTCTTCCTTAGTGATCGCCGTGATCTTTACCGTTTGGGTGCCTTTGCGGGTAGAGACTCGTGCGTTTTGCCCGATAGCGAGGTTTTGGCCGATGACGAACCAGGTTCCGTCGATTTCCCGGAAGATACACCGCCCACCTTTGGTTAATTCGGCGTCAGTGAGCTTGTGTTTGATGTAGGTGGCAAGCACTGTGCCTTCCTCCGTGACCGTGATGACGTCATCAACCGTGACGGTGTGGGTTTTCCCGTTTTTGGTGATGACGGTGACGTCTTTGCCTTCTTCCAAATTCGGGCCTTCGATGAAGTATTCGTCGGTGTCGGGATTGTGCCGATAGATAGCTTGCCCTTCCGGGATGGGCGGGTAGTTACGACGGTAGAGCGCGGACTGGACAGTGCCGTCATCTGCTTGGATTTCCCCCACCGTTACCTCATGTTGTGTCCCGTTTTTGGTGATCACGGTTGCGGTAGCACCCTCTGTGAGGTCGCGTCCAACAATGATGTATTGACCTAAATGGTTGTCTTTGCGGTAGATCGCTTGGCCCGGCTCAAGGGTCTCGGTGGGGTCTTCCTCAATCCACTCGAACGTGGCGGTGCGGATTCCTTGTTGTTCGTCGATGATCTCACCAACCAGAACAGTGACAACGTCGCCGTTTTTTGTTGTGACAGCGGCCTGGCTGCCGGGGGTGAGGGCGACGCCGGTGATCCCGATTTCGTCTTCGCTGATTTTCTTGAAAATGATGGTGCCCTCGTCCAGGGGGCCGGTGCTCATGCTCATGAGAGTTCCTTTTCTTTTTGGTTTTTGAGTTGGGAGTATTTCCAGGTGTAGACATCGCCGTGGGTGTAGCGGATGGTGCAGTCGATACCGCGGTCGCGGTGATGGAGGGCGCGGTGTGCGGCGATGCCGAGATAATGCAGGGGTTTCTTGCAGGTGTAGCAGTAGGCGGTTTTCTTGCCTGGATAAATATTGTTACCCATCGGTGTCTCCCTCCTCGTCGCTAGTGTCTCGGTAGCTTTGCCAGGTGCCGTTTTGCTCTTTTTCTTTCATGCGGTTCATGAAACTGGCGAGCAGCTTCCAGCCGGCATTACGATCCATACCCGTGTTGCTGGCGGGTACGGCTGTGCCGGCATTGCTGGCGGGTGCGGCGGGTGTCTCGTTGCCGGCATGGCTGGCAAGGTTTTCTTCTGGCCGCATTACTTACTCACCTCCATCGGAGCATCTTCGGCCGGCTGGGCATCTGGGATACCGATTTCGGCCAGAGTAGGAACCTTGTCCAGGAATTCCCGAATATAGATCCGGTGTTTCCCGCACGCGTGATCCATGCCCCGCGCGTGCTCGTAGTGTGTGTATGCGTCGCGTGATCTTCCCCAGGCGTCATATTCAAGCTCTGAAAGACCGTGTTCGTGGGCATATTCAGCTTCCCTGCAAGCCTCAGAGTGGCTTTCATAAGCAGCGCTGGCTTCCCGGTCATATTCCCGTCCCATACGGAAAAGAAGATCAAGCATTTGTTTTGCGAAGTGTTCGCGGGTGGCCGCGATAATCTGCTCTGGTGTGGGGGTCATTTATTCGTCTCCGTCCGTGTCTGTGACGACGATGATCGGGTTGTCTTCTTTTTCCACGTCATCGAGTGTGGGGGTGAAGTGCCGGAGGTCGCTGATCCGGCAGCAATGCTCGATGCAAAGGAGGGCTTGAGCCTTGTGGTACATGTGCTTACCCCAGGCTTGTGTAGCGTCACAGCGTGCTTCGTCGGCGAGTTCTTGGTTATCGCATTCGAGGGCCGTTTCTGCCCGTGCTAGGCATTCCTTGTATTCCGAGCTGTAACGTTCGGCTTGCTTCATCCGCTTGTGGTTTCCGCTCGCGAGAGTTTCGGTGATTTCGTCGGCGAGGTGTCGGCGGGTGGCCTCGATGATGCTGGATACCCAGGCATCGAAAACAGCATCGGCGTCGTGTGCGAGTTTCCCGGTCGTGTCCTCAACATCGTGGGCACTATCGGGGATGCCGTGCTTCTCGATCTCAGCAAGGCCGGTGTCGATGACGAGATTACGTACCGCTTGACGCACATCCTGGGTGGTCAGTTGGGAGGTTGGGTTGAGGAAATACATGAGAATGTCTCCAATCTTGGGGTTGTGGGTTAGATGATTCCTTTAGGTGTGGCACCTGCCGGGACGGGTGTCACGTCCGTGTTGATGTGGTCGGTGATGATGGTGGTTGCCCATTCGGATAGGGAGATTCTGTTGCCTGTGGCGACGTCGGCGAGCCAGGCGCCGCGGATGATGTCTGCGGTTTCGCGGGGTAGGCGGAGGGTGATTTTCACTTTCTCTACCCCGCGTTTGCTAGGCGCACCGGCATTGCTGGCGGGTGCGGCAGGTGCGGGCGTGCCGGCGTTGCCGGCTGGTACGGCGGGTGTCTCGGTGCTGGCAGCGACGACGGGGTTGGTGATGGGTGCTTTCTTGAGTGTGCGCAACGCGTGTGTGTCTGGCTTTTTCATTGTTATTCCGTTTCCATGGTGGTTTCGTATGCGGCTTTGATCTTGTCTAAGTGTTTGACGACCCGCGCGAGTATGCCTTGGGCTTCGGCAAGCAGGAAGAAGAGATCCACGAGGTCTTTATCGGTGCCGTTTTTGATGACGTGGTTGCCGGCTTTCTTCCAGTCGTCTGAGGAGAGACGGCATTCGGCGAGGCTGGCGTTTATTGATGTTCCGTTCCAGGCTTCCACGGCCCCGTTTCTCAGGAGCTTGCGATAGATAGTGTCGGTTGGGTCGGAGAGGTAACGCAGTGCGTCTTTTTTCGTCATTTTCATTGCTGGGTTCCTTTACTGGTCGGTGTTTTGAGGAAAGTGATCCAGTGGGTTTTGCTGCTTGTTCCGGTGTGGCCGAAGAGTGGCTTTTCCGGGGTGAGGGTAAGGATGCGGGAGAGTGGGATTTGGGTTTCGTTCCATTTGAAGATGAGGACGCCGCCTGGGCGTAGGACTCGGAAGGCTTGCTCGAATCCGGCCCTGATGTCGTCTTCCCAGGAGGGTGCGAGCTTCCCGTATTTTTTCGCCAACCAGGAGGATTCTCCTAGGTGGTTGAGGTGGGGTGGGTCGAAGACCACGAGGTAAAACGTGTTGTCTGGGAACGAGAGGTCGCGGAAGTCTTCCCTTTGGTCGGGGTTGATTGTGAGGGTGCGGCCGTCGCAGAGCGTGTGGGTCTCGGCTGTGTTGTCGCAGTAGGTGACGCGCTCGTCGTGCTTGTTTACCCACATCATCCTGGCACCGCAGGTGAGGTCGAGGACGGGTTTCATGAGCAAGCCCCCAGGGCCGCCGTGCTGGTATGGCTGGCGGTGCTGGCGGGTGCGGCACTGCTGGCAAGTACGGCGGGTGCCCGAGTGCCGGCAGGCGCGGCAGGTACGGCTGGTGCGGCGTTGCCGGCAAGGGCGGCTTGTAGCGTCTTGAATGCTTCCTCAATCAGCGGGTCACCGTTATTGATGGGGGTGTGGTTGGTTGCGGTGTGGGGGAATGCTTCCCTCATCGGCATATACCGAGCGAGCAGGTAGTCGCCATAAGTGGCTTCTAGCTCGGTCAGCCACCGCTTCGTGTCCAAGCGCCCTTGCTGGTAGGAGTTCACGAGGATTCCCGCAAGCTCAAGAGCCGGGTTATATAGAGATTTAATAGTGGCGATGGTTGTGATCATTTCCGCGACGCCATCGCAGGCGGTTTCCCGTGCCGTGGTGACGATCAACGCCACATCGGCGGCGACGAGAGCGCCGGTGGTGAGCATCCCCAAGGATGGCGGACAGTCCACCACGATAGTTTCGTAAGCATCATGCAGGGGAGCGAGGATGGTTTTGATCCTGTATTCCCGGCCGAGCGTGGTGTCGTTTTCCCGATCCCACAACGCTCTATCGGCGGGGAGTAGATCAATACCCCAGCCAGGCACTTCCAGTATTGCTTGGCGGGCTGTTTCGGGTGGCGCTCCGGCGGACACCGCCGCAAGCACATCATTGACGGTCAAGGTATCGGCGTCTACTTCGACGCCGAGCGTCGTAGTTGCCGAGCCTTGCGGGTCAGCATCCACCAGCAACACATGAGCACTGGAGGTGCGGGCGATGCGGTGTGCGAGATTCGTGGCAATCGTCGTTTTACCAACGCCGCCTTTCTGGTTGCAGATAGCGATAATCATGGAGATTTCCTTCTATAGGTTTTCGATTGCAAGTTGTTGCTGAGCGTTTGTTACCTGGGTGTAGATGGCTGTGGATTGGATACTCTCGTGGCGCATGAGTGTTTGAACTACCCGAAGATTAACGCCTTTGGCAACGAGATCGGTTCCGAAGGAATGCCGTAACTGGTGAGCCGTCATCGTGATTCCGTGGCGCTTGAACGTCGTTTTTATCGTGTATCCTACCGATTTAGGGCTTATGTGCCCGGCTTTCACGTATGCGGGGAACCAGAAGCCGTGTTGAGGCATTTGTTTTGCAATTTCCTGCACTTTGGGGTGCGCGGCTATGAAAGCCATTTTTCCTCCTTTTCCGAGGATGGTTAGTTGGGTGGTTAGTGGGTCGTAGTCAGCTCCGCGGATTTTAGCGATTTCATGCGTTCTGAGACCCTCGTAATAGGCGAGAACGATCATCGCGCGCGTGCGGATATGGAGGTTTGAGGAGAGTACTGTGGTTATCAGTTCGGTCGGGATGGGGCGGGGTGCGCTCTTCGGTTTTTTGGGCGCAGGGATTACGTCAAGGGGATTCTTATTGATGAGAGCCATTCGTAATGCCCAGCGATAGAAGGCATTCAAATGGGTGTAGTAGCTCCACTTAGTGGAAGCGCTCGGGCGCTGGGCTAGCCAGGAGACGATGTCCTCGGATTTCATCTCAAGCGCAGTTACAGAGGTGTCTCTGCTTAGCGCACCGACGACCCGGATTCTCTCAGTAATCGTTGTTTGGGAAAGTGACTGGGCGGCCATCGCCAGACGCCACTGATCGAGGACGTGTTCGTTACGTGGATTGTCTTTTTCCATGAGGATATTTGTAACTGCCCCGGTAAGGCTGTATTGAATTATCGATGATGTAACGAAGCTCGTATTTGATCGTGCTATGTGTCGATGCAAAATTCCCGGACTTGCTGGCAATGCCGGCATGGGGACACTCGCCGTAGTTGCCGGACTTGCCAGCAGAAGAGTAAAAAAACTAAGCGTAGTGCTGAGCTGTTTTCAAGCGCCCCGGCAAAGGCATGGAACCTGTAATGAATAGGTCGAGAGTTCGATTCTCTCAGGTGGCTCCAACTTTTACGTCGGATTTAATAAGTCTGCGTTTGCGTTAGCGGGTGTCGCATTTCTCGTAATCAGGCATAGGTTCATGGTTTAATGCTCTAGCGGAGCGTGAAAATAACGCTGCTTCACAAGGAGGTGTGCGGTGAGATCATATGAATCTGGCACTGAGCTGCAGGTGGAGATCGCTGAGCGCGGCAGTCTATTTCTCGGCGAGTTCGCCGATGTTCCTGACGATGGTTGGGATCAGCTGGTTGATGGTGTTGATCGCACGCCCCGGCAGATGATCGCCTACCAGGTCGGCTGGATGGAATTACTGCTTGGCTGGGAACGTGACGAGCAATCCGGTCTTGAGGTAGTGACTCCGGCAGCTGGCTATAAATGGAATCAGCTGGGTGGCTTGTACGAGTCGTTTTATCAGCGCTGGGAACATGAACCTGCTGAAGAGTTGATTGACCAGTTCGGGACCTTGCTCGGTGAGGTGGTCCAGATGGTGGGCGGTCTAACTGAAGCGGAGTTGTTTGAGTCTGGGCAGCGGGCGTGGGCGTCTTCCACGCCGTCGGCGTGGCCGGTGTGGAAGTGGGTGCATATCAACACGGTCGCCCCGTTTACCACGTTTCGCACCAAGATTCGCAAGTGGAAGAAACTGGCTGCCTGCTAGCCGATGGGTACAGTGATTTCGGTGCCTTTCCTGAATGCAAACTGGTTCAAAGCTATAGGAGAACCAATGGAAAAAGTTGTTGACTGTCGAGAGTGCCTAATTGTTTGTGTGTGAGTAGTGTTTATGAATCAGCCGCCCGCAGATGACCACTGCGAGGGGAACCGAGAAAAGCAGAAGTAGCCCAAAAGATATTGCCGGCATCTTGAGCGCGTGCGGAAATAGCGCACCACCGGCGGTTGGGAAATACAACAACAAGCCCAGAGTGATGCTGGAAAGCGTAGCGACGAGGGACAGTCCGTGCTTACGCACAAGTACTCCAATGAGGGCGAGAGATATGAGCGTGAGCAACATGCAAGCTACTACCAGAGCAGTGATGACGCCGTTCCTGAGGAAGAAGCTGGCCAATATCGTCAGGAAGCTCATTTCCAACACTGATGCAAAAGAAGCAGTAGCCGCATTCGTTTCCGCTACGCAGTAAAACAACCCGACGGCAACAAGCTGAGAACAGCCTATGAGCGCTAAACACTTCACGAGGGGCGTGATTCTCGGTGGGGATGACGACCGATGCCCGCGGTTACGCTCGTTCACATCTCACCTCCCCATCATTGCGCACTTTACCGTTGCGCATCACCGCTGGGCTAGAGCAAACGCTCGCTAAGGCTTAAGCGCTGCCAAGGGAACCACCAGCACGCCGTCGTCACGTTGATAAGCCACTTGAGTTCCGGTGACCACAAGCAAGAATGCGGGTTCACCCTCGTGGGCGGTGTTGATCCGTTGCGCGAGCTTCTTAAGATGCTCGGCAGCTTGGTCGATTGACTGTTCCCCTAGTTTCACCTCAACCAAGGCCCAGCGCCCATCATCTAAGACCAGGACGGCGTCGGCCTCTAAACCTGTTTTATCGCGATAGTGGTAGACCTGGCCACCCAAGGCATCAACATAAACCCGTAGATCGTGCACGCACAGAGATTCAAAAAGAAGCCCGAAAGTTTCCCAATCGGTCAAAAGTCGCTTCGGGGTGGCATTGAGCATAACGGCGGCCAGCGATGGATCGCAGAAATGGCGCGTTGAGCTGGTGCGAACTGCCGTTTTCGAGCGCAGGCGCGGATTCCACGCGGGTAAATCTTCGAATACAAAGGCCCTATTTAAAGCATCCACATAATCAGAAACGGTATTGCGCGCGGGCGGTTCTCCCTGCATATCCTGCGCGATGGTAGCCAGCGTCGCCTGAGAAGAAACATTGCGGGCGTAGGAACGCAAAATTGCCTGAGCCCAGGTGCGGTTTCTGTTAATTCCGTCGATCTGCGCAATATCGGTGTCTAAGAGAAGCTGGATATACTCCTTCGCCATATCAAGGGCGGTGCCTTCGTCTTTTTCGGTGACGGCTTCGGGCCAACCGCCCCGGCAAATTGCGAAAGCAATTCGCTCAATATCGAAATTGACTAAAGCACCGATATCGTGCCGGCCGTCAAAAAGCTCGGTAAGAGAAACCGCGCCGCTTGATTCCCGCGTTTCCCACAGGGACATGGTGCGCATAGTGATCCGCGCGAATCTTCCAACACCCGAGTGACTTGGCATCTCAGATTGGCGCGGCGTCGAAGAGCCCGTCAAAATAAATCTGCCGCGGCCATGCTCCCTATCGATGGCGTAGCGCACTGCATCCCAGAGCTGGGGAGCCATCTGCCATTCATCAATCAGGCGCGGGCTTTCACCTTCCAGAAGGAGGGACGGTTTTGAGAAAGCAAGTTGAAGGTAATCAGCGGAACGATCCGGGTCTTGCAAGTAGATAGCGCTCGCCGCTGCCTGTTGTGCGGTAGCGGTTTTGCCGCACCACTTCGGGCCTTGGATATGTACAGCTCCAGCTACTTTGAGCTTTCGTGCCAGGAGACTGTCGGCTACCCGAGGTAAATAGGCTGGAGGGGTTGAAGAATCGCCCATGTGGATACCCTCCTTTCACTCTCGTTATCACATGTTAACACGCTGTTGTGCAAGTTGGACGGTTTCTGTTGTGCAAGTTGGACCGTTTCTGTTGTGCAAGTCGGATCGATGCGTTAGTGGCGGTCGAAAAGTAGCCCAGGGCCAACGGTCGAAAAGTAGCCCAACCGAGAAGAGTTGGATGGGTTGCTTTCGAAAGCTGGTTGGCGAGGTGCTTCCCAAGGTGTTTATCAGGCTCCTTAATGAAGCTTCTGACTGCTCCTACAGTTTTCATTCAGTTTCGTCAGATTGCATCCTTCGTGGCTGACCATTGGCGGTGGTAAATTCGTCACACCGAAATATCTGCACCTTTTACCGTCCGGAAATCAATCGAGGGTCTTGCTATAAAGGTCAATGCGCTAGAACGTATCCATGCAGGTTGCAGCACTTTCGGGGTCGCTAAAAATGCTACAGTGACCCGCAGGGTCGTCAAGGGATCCGGCGAAAATCAACTATAAAAAGATTGGAAATATATCGCCCTTATATCACGTTATTTAGTCCCAAAACTAAGCATGTTTGCGTGTTAACATGTGAAACGATTTAGGTGTCGAGCCCGCGTCCCTGCTGCTCACTGGATGTGTGAAACTACCGCTCATTCCACACTGCCACCCACTGCGAGGCGCGGGACGGCACGTGAGATGTGAATGAACCATTATTTGTCCTGGAAATGGGGTGAATGAATGAAGAAAGCCTTGCTCCGATCACTCGCGGGAGTTGCCGTCGCCTTTCTCTCTTTGAGTATGGTCACCCCGGTAGCCTTTGGTCTGGGGATTAATGAGCGACTGGAAAATGGCACGGCGCTGCTCGAGAAATCCTCACACATGAGCATCCATTCGGATTGCGATAATGGCGCAACCAGGCTTAGTGTTACGGAAACGAAACGGAAGTACCGTCTCAAATTCTCTATGAAGGTCGTTCTCACGGATGAGCACGGCACGCCTGGCTTCTGGGCACCCTTTCTGAAACTGCGCATCAATGACACCTATAACTGTAAGTGGCGCCCGAAACCAGCCGCCAGAGATGAGGAGGGGAATCCCAAAGTTTCTCTGGGTATACCGCATGACTTCAATTGTGATGGTGAGCTTGACCTAACGAGCGATGCCGAAGCTGGCAAGCCGATAAGGATAACGTACCTCGCGCGCGAGACGCGCTGGGGGCGCTGGCAAAATGTTGGAACTACCACTTTGGCTGTAGAAAACCACGTCCCTAAGTACCAGCTCAAAATCGATGATAACTACTACGGTGAACCAACAACCTTTGAGGACCTCAACCTCAACGTTCCAAGCGATAAGTTGACTGCGGGAACTAAAGTATCGATAGTTACGCGAACTCAGGATACGGAAGACGTGATTGCCTCGACGGTGCTGAGTGGCGATGCGATGTGCCCACCTCCAGATGTTGATAAGCCCGAGCCTGCCGAACCCGAGAAAGATCAAGAAGGTGGAGAGACACCCACTCCTGATCCGATGCCAACGTCGGGTGTGAGTACTCCGCCGTCGGCTCTACTCATTCCCTTACCGAGCTCCACGTCGACGCCGAGTCCCACGCCCACCCCGAACCACCCGCGTAATACAGGCGGCACCGGCAAGAGCTTGGCCCATACCGGCTCGGTTACCCTGCCCTTGGCTGCGTTCGCCTGCACCCTTATGGGCGCGGGCATCATGGGTCTGCGAAGGCTGCGTGAATAACGAACCCCGGCCGTCTCCAGCCCCGCAGGCTTCTCTCTCGCATAGAATCTGAGAGGAGCATTGGCAAATCGGGAGAACCTAGGCGCGGAACGCAGTTACCTCTAGGCAAACTCCAAGTGGAACCCACGGAAAGGCACTGGTGGCATGGTACGCGGCAAAGCGATTGAGCTGTTCTTGGTGGATGGCACGCCCGGCGGGATCATGACGGCAAGCATCGCCGACTGGACGGGCGTCGTCGTATCTGCACGCCGCGACCAGTTATCGGAACTGCTGCACCGCGAGGACGCCCACGGCAACGGCGTCTACCTCCTCCTCGGCGCAGACCCGGACGCCATCGACAACACCTGGTGCTACATCGGCAAAACCGAAAATTTCAGCGAGCGCCTGCGCACCCACGACCAGCGCAAACCGCAGTGGAACCGGGTCGTCATTATCGGCAGCATGCAAAAATCTTTCAACGAGGGGCATTGGGGCTACCTGGAGTCGCGCCTCGTGGATATTGCCCAGGCCGCCGAGCGCTGCTCCATGCCCGATAATAAGCAGGTCCCGCGGCTGCGCAAGCTGTCGGAGGGGCAGCAGGCCTCGGCGGAATCCTTCCTGGATAATGTTAAGGTCATTCTTCCGATTCTCGGCGTGAATGTGCTGCGTTCGCGTTCCACGATTCCCGCTGCTCCCGCTCCCGAAACGCCCGCGTCCACGTCCGCGCTATTCCACCTGCGCCAGGCTAATAAAGGGGTGGATGCCACGATGCAGCTGGTGGATGGCGAGTATTTCGTTCTCAAAGGTTCGCGCGTCGTCGCCGAATGGCAGCTGCGCGGCGCTTCCGAATCGACGCTCCGTTCCTACACCAGCTACGCCGCGCTGCATCACAAGCTCGTCGACGATGGTTCCATAAAAATTTCCGGCAGCGCCGCGGTTCTCACCCGCGATATTGCTTTCGGTTCACCTTCCACCGCGGCCGCGGTGATCCTGGGGCGCTCTTCGAACGGCCGGCGCGAATGGCTCGCGGAAGACGGCCGCACTTTCGGCGAATGGGAGGCGGATAACGCCTAGGAGCGCGCGCGGGTGCGCGCGATATTAGTACGACGACGCCGCGCCTGCCGCGCCGCGTGCCCGCTTGGCTATCACCGCAACCCGCGCCGCGCCAGAAACCGCCCGGTGCCGCAAGCCCCGCCGCGCCGCGCTCCTACAAGTTTTCTGACGGGTCGTACACCGATAGGAATTTCACGATGCGCTCGTTGTTCGAGGTGAAGAAATCTTCCGGGGCGCCCTCGTATTGGATGTGGCCCGCGTCCAAGAAAACCACCTGGTCTGCCACGCGCCTGGTGAAATTCATATCGTGGCTCACCACGATCAAGCCCTGACCCTGGCGGGCCAGTTCGGATAAAACCTTGGACACTTCGGCCGCGAGCTCCGGATCCAGCGCTGAGGTTGGTTCGTCGCAGAGCAGATACTTCGGGCGCATCGCTAGCGCGCGGGCGATTGCCGCTCGCTGGGCCTGGCCGCCAGAAAGCTCGGCAGGATAAGCATCTGTTTTCGCACTGAGGCCAACTCGCTCAAGCAAAGCGTCGCTGTCGGCACGCGCGGCTTTCGGGTCTTTTCCGTGCAGTCGTGGCGCAAGTTCAACGTTCTCGCGGACGGTCAGGTGCGGGAACAGGTGAAAACCCTGGAAAACCATGGCGGAATGCGAACGGATTTTTTCTTTATCGGTGCGTGTGACCTGCGCGGGGAAGGTGAGCAAGAAATCCTCAACCCGGATGCTCCCGGAATTGGGGATCTCCAGCAGGTTCAACGTGCGCAGCAGCGTGGATTTACCGGAACCGGATGGGCCCACGATCACGGTGGTCTTGCCGGGAGAAAAGCTCGCGGTGACGCCCGCTAAGGCGTGGATATCAGTGCCGAATGTTTTAGCTAGGTCTTTAATCTCAATCATTTTTCACCACGTGCTTGGAGGTTTTCTTTTCCAGGTATGCCTGCAGCCAGGTCAGCAGCGTGCAGATAGCGAGGTAAATCGCCGCAACTTCAACGTAAAGTACCAGGGGCTCATAGACGCGCGCGGTGATCTGCTGGCCGATCTGGAAAACATCGGAAATAGTGATAACGGATGCCAGCGAAGTCGATTTCACCAGGTTCACGAACTCGTTACTGATAGAAGGAAGCGCGATCCTCCAGATCTGCGGGCCAATAACGTGCCGCAGTGTTTGCCAATGCGTGAGCCGCAAGGTGGATGCGGCCTCCCACTGGCCGGAAGGGATGGAGAGCTGAGCCCCGCGGATTCCCTCGGAAATATACGCGCCGGTATTGAGCGAAAAAGTGATGATCGCGGCGAGCCAGGCCGATAGCGTGATGCCAACCTTGGGAAGCCCGAAAAAGACGATAAATAGCTGTACGAGGAGCGGGGTGCCGCGGAAAATCCAGACATAGAACCACGCTATGGCCCGAGCTATCCGACTCTTCGATAGCCGCAGCTGGGCGGTGATGATGCCCAACACGAGCGCAATCGCGAAAGAAATGAGCGAAAGCGGAATCGTAACTTTTAACGTGGCTTCTAAGAGTTGCGGAAAAGACTCGAGCCATAGCGTGATCGTATTCATGACGTACCTTTTATATGGGCTTAGTTAGGCGAAATATCTTCGCCGATGTACTTTTCGAAGATCTGTGCGTACGAGCCATTGCTGAGGCCCTTGGCAATAGATTCGTTCAGTTTGTCCTTGAGGGGATCGGAGCCCTTGGCTAGCATGACCGAAATCTGGACCGGCTCGCCGCCGGGAACTTTGATGCCGTCCAGACCGGTAGCGGTGGTCTTCTTCAGGAAGTCAGAAACCGTCACCACGTCGTTCACCGTGCAGTCTGCCTGGCCGTTAATGACCAGCTGGGTTGATTCTGAAAAACCTTGGGTGGGTACGATCTCGGCGCCGGCCGCGGCGGCAGTCTGGCCGTAGTCGGACGAGGGAGTCTGGGCGCACTTCTTGCCTTTCAGATCCTCCAACTTGGTAATACCGGCGCCCTTTTTCACCAGAATCTCGGAACGAGAAATGGCGTAAGGGTTGGTGAAATCGTATTTCTGCCGGCGTTCTTCGGTCGGGTTAATGTTATTGATGACGATGTCATATTTGCCCGTATCAAGACCGGCAATGAGCGAATCCCATTTTGTTTCAACGAATTCGGGTTCAACGCCGAGATCTTGGGCGATGAGCTTGGCAATTTCTACTTCAAAGCCCACCAGTTTGCCCGATTCGTCATGGTAGCCGTAGGGCACGAAGGTGCCCTCGATACCCACTTTGAGTTTTCCGGATTCTTCCACCTGGGCGAGCGCGTCTTTCTTGGCTCCGCAACCGCTCAGTACGGTCGCAGCGGCAAGGCCGGCAGCCAGCACCTTAAATATTTTCTTCATTGTGGTTCCCTTAATTGATGGTTGGGGTGATTAATAGTTTGGGTACCTGATGGTTCCCTTTGATCGATGGGTCGGGTATTTGATGCTTCCCTCAATCGAGGGTTCAGATAATCGATGGTTCCTTTAATCGATAGCGGACAGGGCATTTTCTAGGTCGGCCTTGAGGTCGTGAGCATCCTCAATACCAACGGATAAGCGCAGCAGGCGATCAGAGATGCCCGCCTTTTCGCGTTCTTCCGGGGTGAGATTTTCGTGGATCATGCTTGCCGGGTGGCAGATCAGAGTTTCCACGGAGCCCAGGGAAACCGCGAAGCGCATAAGCTTCAAATTCTTTGCGAAGGCATGGAAGTCGATACCTTCAGCGAGCTCGAAGGCGAAGAGCGCGCCGTCGCCGCGGGATTGGCGCGCGTGAATCTCCTTTTCTTTGGGGGAATACCAGCCCGGAGCCAATACCCGGGAAACTGCAGGGTGATTTTCAAGGTAGCCCCGCAGGATTGCGGCGTTTTCTTGCTGCCGGTCGAGCCTGATAACAAGTGTTTTCAACCCGCGCAGAATCGAATAAGAATCGAAGGGGGAGAGGGGATTGCCCAGTGCCTTGGAAGCGATTTTCAGGCTGGCGTACCAGGCGTCGTCGTTCGTTAATATGAATCCCGCTAAAACGTCCGAGTGCCCACCAAAATACTTTGTGCCCGAGTACACCACGGCGTCTGCGCCCAGTTCCAGGGGCTTTTGCAGGTATGCGGTTGAGAACGTATTATCCACAACTACCTTGGCATTAACCTTTTTCGCCAAAGCCACGACATGTGAAATATCGGTCACCCGCAGGGTGGGATTCGTTGGTGATTCCAGAAATACCAGCGCGGTATCCTCGGGAATCTCGGTCAATTCGTTGAAATCGTCGACGAACTCGGCAGTTATCCCGCGGCGGGCGAAAAATTCATCAACAAAGAGGAACGTGCCCCCGTACACCGATGAGGTAAGCAAAACCCGGTCGCCTGTGGTCAGGGAGGAAAATACCGTTGCGGTTGCGGCCATTCCGGTGGCGAAAGCCAGGGCGTGCTCGGCGCCTTCCACGTACGCAACCGCGGATTCCACAGAGCCGCGGGTCGGGTTGGAGCTGCGCTGATACCCGTACGGTCCGGCCGAGCCGTCGGTGGGCTGCTCGAACGTGGAGGCCAAATAAATGGGTGGGATGACCGCACGGTACTGGTCATCCGGGCGCGATGCGGAGTAATCGTTAACAACTCGGGTGGCAAAAGATAGGTTTTTAGGCATAGTTAATCCATTTTTGGGTGTTTTGGGTGCGTGAAATTGCGGATACTGCTATCCGAAAAATGAGGGAATTGTGCCCACTACGGGCGATGTGGCGATGAAAATGCTCTAGCTGAATTTAGCGGCACATACACATTCGCATGCACATACACATGCAGGTACCCAGAGCCATGGAGGCGGATACGAATGCAGCGGTGTTATGAGCCATGGTTGAAAGGGTAATGGCAAATCGCGCGAGACGCAAACTGGGTGAGGAAAACCGTTTGTGGTTTTCAACTCGTTGAGCTGCGGTAATAACGACGACGCCGCGCCTGCCGCGCGGTATGCCCGTTTGGCTATCACCGCAACCCGCCCGGTGCACCTGTTTTTCGCTCCAACTCTCCCTTGCGCCCCGCACTCCTTGCGCACCCCGCACCCACCACTATACACTCGGTGACTAGTAGAACTAGTTACTGAGTGAATAGTTGGTATCGGAATGGAAGTTCAGTACGCATTCCTCGGTTTGCTTACCCGCGAACCGAATTACGGCTACGAGTTGAAAAAGCTCTACGACCGCTACTTCGCGGGCGATAAGCCGATTTTGGCCGGTCAGGTGTACGCCACCCTGGCGCGGCTGGCCCGCGATGCCAAAGTCGCGCAGGTGGGTGATCATGAAAGTTCGGGTGGCCCGAGCCGCACGCGCTACGCCCTCACCACCACCGGGGAGCGCTCCTTGCGTGAATGGCTCGCCACCCCGGAAGTCCCGGCGCTAGCCCTCCAAGAAGACCTCTATTTCAAAACGATTCTTTCGCTCCTCGTCACCGGCGATGCCTCCGGCTACCTCAAAGCGCAGCGGGCCACCCACCAGCAGCGCATGCGCGAACTCACCACCCGCAAACAAAACGCCCCGCTGGCCGAAAAACTTCTTCTCGACAGCGCCATTTTCCATATCGAGGCTGATCTGCGGTGGATCCAATTGACCTCCTCGCGCCTCGACCAGCTCAAGGAGGAGCTATGAGCAATACCGCTATGACTAGCATCGGCACGGGCGCACCAAGCGCTACGGGAGCACCGAGCGCGAGCAATATCATCCTTTCCGCCCGCGACCTCGCGAAAAGTTACGGCAAAACCGCGGCCTTGCGCGGCGTCAGCGTGGATATTCGCCGCGGGGAAGTCCTGGCCATTATGGGGCCCTCCGGATCGGGCAAATCGACCCTGCTCCACGCGCTGGCCGGCATCGAACTTCCCGATAGCGGCACGGTCACCTACTTCGGCCCGGTCCCGGCGGACCGGCGCAGCGCTCCGGATGCCGCGGCCGCACGCCAGCTCGCGAGCCAGTCCGGCGCCCCGGCCCCCGAAACCCACCCCCGCGAGCTCACCGCGCTTTCCGATAACGACCGCACCCGGCTGCGCCGCGAGGATTTCGGCTTCGTTTTCCAATTCAGCCAGCTCATCCCGGAGCTCACCGCCCTGGATAATATCGCGGTGCCGCTCCTCCTGGGCGGCACCAAGAAGCGCGCCGCCTACGCCACCGCCTACCGCTGGCTCGAACGCGTCGGCCTGGCGGACCACGCGAAGGCCCTACCTGGCGAAATGTCCGGCGGGGAAGCCCAACGCATCGCCATCGCCCGCGCGCTGAGCCCGCACCCCAGCATCCTTTTCGCCGACGAACCCACCGGTTCCCTCGATTCCCTCAACTCTGAATACGTCATGAGCGGCCTGGTCCAACTGGCCCGCGAACACGCCATGACCGTGGTGCTCGTCACCCACGAACCGACCATCGCCGCCTACGCGGACCGCGAGATCATCGTCCGCGACGGAATCCTGGAGGCATAACCATGCATATGGCCTGGATCGTGGTACGCCAATCCCTCAGCCGCACCAAAGGCCGCCTCGCCCTCATTACCGGCGCGGTCGCCTTCGGAACCGTCCTCCTGCTCGCCTTCGCGGCCTTCACCCACGCCACCCTGGATCGCACCGCCGAATCCTGGGAGGACACGCTGCACGATGCACCTTTTGCTTCGGATCTGCCCGCAGCTGCGGCGTCGTCGCACATAAAAATGTATCGCCCCGGTATCGATGACCTTGCGGTGATCGGTGGGGCGCAGGTCGAGGTTGTGTACGTGGACGCGGCCGGGGTGAGCACTCCGGCGCAATTGCACGGCATTACCTGGCCGGGCCGCGGCGAATATCTGCTCTCGCGCGGGACCCGTACCCTGCTGGAGACCAGCGCGAATCCGGCGGTCGCCAACCGCTTCGGGCGCGTGGATCGGGGCACGCTGCCGCAGGAGCTTACCAACGGCCCGGACGACCTCCTCGCTGTGGTGGGCACCGATCTGAGCGAAGTGGAGGATGCCCGCAGCCTCGCTTCCTTTGATACACCCGGCTCTAGCGGAAGCGACCCGAATTTCATTCTGCTGCTCATCGGGCTGGTGGTGCTGCTGTTCCCGGTGCTCTTCCTTATTTCGATTTCGGCGGCGCTCGGCAGTGCTCAGCGCGAACAGCGCTACGCTACCTTGCGCCTGGTGGGCGCTACCCGGCGGCAGGTGCGCGGGATTCTTATTCTCGAGGCCCTGGTGGGAGCGGCGGCCGGGTACGTGCTGGGCGCGGCGCTTTTCGCGGTGGCGCGGCCGCTTCTCGCGGAGATTCCGCTGGCGCGCGGGCGCTATTGGGCCGAGTCCCTCGAGGTCACGCCGCTGGCTTACGCGCTTGCCGCACTCGCGATTATTGCGATGGTGGTGGGTGCGAATCTGTGGGGGCTGCGGCGCATCGATGCCACGCCCCTGGGGGTGGTACGACGACGCCGCACCCTCACCCGCCCCTCTCCGCTCAGTTTCGCGGGTATCGCGCTGGCCTGCGCGATCTTTGGCTATCTGTATGTCACCAGCGAGCCGGATAACGCCACCGGCACCGAACAAAATCTCTTCCTGATTGCGCTGGTCATCATGATGCTCGGCCTGGTGGTGGCGGCGCGCTGGCTGATCTACGCGTTGGCCGGTCTGAGCGCGCGCTGGGCGCGCCGAGCGCCCATGATTATTGGCCAAAAATACGTGCGGGCGCATTCGGGGCGGATTGCCCGCTCGGTTTCCGGGGTGATCCTCGCGCTTTTCGCCGGTACCTTCTTTATTACCACGGTTTCTGAAGTGGATTTCCTGGGCGCGCAGGTGCCGACTGTGGCGGAAAAGATGCCGGCTACCACCGCGGTGCTCGCGAACCTCAGCCCGGAGCAGGCCGAGGCCGCGGCCCGGGCGATTCCCGCGAATGTTCCGGGGGCCCAGGCTCTCACCGTGCCTTATCTCGCGCGGTCCTGGGTGGTGCTTCCTTGTGATACCGCCGCTCGGGCTGTGGGACTCACGTGCCAGGGCAGTGGCGTGATCGGCGTGAATTTCTGGGATCTGGCGGATGCGCCGGGCGCCGTCGTCGAAGCTTCCGATGCCACGCAATTAGCCGAAACCGTGCAGGGGAGTTACAACGCGTATATTTCCGGGGAGGCGAGCGCGGTGCTGCTGGAGCTGCGCGAGCCGGGAGATATTGAGGCCGTGCGCACGGCCCTCATGAATGCGCAGCTCACCGAGCCGGGCGGCGTGTTTGTGTTCGCCGGTGGGCGCGGTATCGCGGTGGCGGTGGATAAGACCGTGGAGACGATGACGTACCTCGTCTACGCCGGAATTGCCCTGACTTTTGCGGTGGCGATTGTGTCGCTGCTGGTCTCGACGTACGCGGGGTTATTGGAACGACGCCGCTCTTTGCTGACGCTGCGCCTGAGCGGCATGCAGGTGCGCCAACTGGCCGCCATGCTCGTGGTGGAGTCGGTGCTCCCGCTGGCGGTCATCGCCACGATCACAACAGCGGCCGGTTTCGGGGCGGGCTGGCTGCTCATGGAGATGCGTTCCGTTTCCCTGGATGCCTCTTTCTCTCCTGTGCTGCTGGTGGCTTTGTTGGCCGCGCTGGTGCTCTCCCTGCTCGCGGTCCTGGCGCTGGTGCCCGCGCTGCGCCGGGTAAGCGAGCCGGCCAATAACGCCCAGGAGTAGCGCGCGGGGTTCATGTTCGGTGCGTGTTTTCTGGCTGAGGCATGAAGTGAAATTGTCACGCTAAGACGGCTTCGCGAATCAGTTCGGAGCGTGTCACATTGAGTTCCCGAGCGCGAGCATCAATGGCTTTGATTTCCTCGGGCGTGAAACGAACAGCAACTACCTGGCTGGGGGTGGAGCCTCGCCCGGGGCGCCCGCGACCTCGCTTCGTAAGAGTATCAACATCGTAGCCAGCTTCCGCTTCAGCGGCCCATGCCTGTATTTGTTCTTCGGTAACCGGTGTGCCCTTGAGCGTTTCAGTCATGCAATTATCGTAATACGGAAATGGCATCCCGCCGGAGGCGCGAGCGGAGCCCGCGAAGCTTCACATCACCCGCCTAAGCACGCCTTGCCCGGTTAGCGCCGTCGTGAAAAAAATAACTTTGCGGGCGGCGAAGAAGGGGACATCAGTCCCGCGAAGTTGTCTGACTTTTACTTTTCGCTCCGCATCGCGCGCGCGAGCCGCGATTTTCTGAGGAATTTTCAGGGCTTTTCAGCGCGTTTTCCACGCGTAAAACCGCAGGTAACAGGCAGAAAGTCCCGACTTTCCCCGCGCTCATCCCGCGGCGCGCCCGGTGCGAGCTGCGCTACAACGCAAGCATCTTTCATTCGCTAAGGTAAAGGCGCGAGCGACGATGGAGCCGGCAACCGGCATCACGGCTCGCACGGAAACGCGCGTGGTTCGTCAAGAGCCGGCGTTCTCCCGCACGGCGGGCCTCCCGCAGCGCGGGGCAACGCTATATGCCGAAGGTGAC
Source organism: Actinotignum urematis (assembly GCF_051264595.1). Taxonomy (NCBI): domain Bacteria; kingdom Bacillati; phylum Actinomycetota; class Actinomycetes; order Actinomycetales; family Actinomycetaceae; genus Actinotignum; species Actinotignum urematis. Next base: position 51,862 of record NZ_JBOZBG010000009.1, read on the forward strand.
ACAGGCGCGGATCCATCGGGAGAAAGCGAACTATGGCTACCACTCAGCAAACTGGTGACCGCACCGACGTTGGTGACATGATCGATCGCTTGGCATCGCAGGCAATATCCGCCCTCGAAGAATTCGATGCCTTCGATCAAGAAAAGATTAATGCGATTGTGCACGCGATGGCCCTTGCCGGGGTTGATCAGCACATGGTGCTCGCCAAGGCCGCCATTGAAGAAACTGGCCGCGGCCTCTACGAAGATAAGTGCATCAAGAATCTTTTCGCCACGGAATACATCTGGAACTCCATCAAGTATGACCGCACCGTGGGAATTATTCGCCAGGACAAGCAAAAGGGCATTATCGAAATTGCCGAGCCCGTGGGCGTGATCGCCGGAGTGACCCCGGTGACCAACCCGACGTCCACCACGATGTTCAAGTGCATCATCTCGATTATGACCCGCAACCCGATTATTTTTGCGTTCCATCCCAGTGCGCAAAAGTCTTCGGCGCTGGCCGCGCAGGTCATGCTGGACGCCGCGATTGCCGCCGGCGCCCCCGAACACTGCATCCAGTGGATCGAAACTCCCTCCCTGGAAGCCACGAAGACCCTGCTCAACCACGATTCCATCTCCCTGGCCCTCGCCACCGGGGGAGCGGGCATGGTGGCCTCCGCCTACTCCACCGGCAAGCCGGCCCTGGGTGTGGGCCCGGGCAACGCCCCGGTGTACGTGCACAAGACCGCCAAGATCAAGCGCACCGTTAACGACCTCATCCTCTCGAAGACCTTCGATAACGGCATGATCTGTGCCTCTGAACAGTCCCTCGTTATCGATGCCTCGGTCCGCGAGGAACTGCTCGCCGAATTCGAGCGCATGGGCTGTCATATCGTCACCCCGGAGGAAAAGCAAAAGCTCGCTAAGTTCATGGTCAAGGCGGATGGCACCATCAGCGCCGACGTTGTGGGTATGAATGCGGATCGCATCGCCGAAGGTGCGGGCATTGACGTTCCCACCGGAACGAAGATCCTCCTCGTTGAGCTGGAGGGCCTGGGCCCCGAAGAACCCTTCTCGCGTGAGAAGCTGTGCCCGGTGCTCGGCTACACCACCGTGGAAAGCGATGCCGAAGGCTTCGACGTGGCCGAAAAGCTGCTGCGTTTCGGCGGCCTGGGCCACACCGCGGTGATCCACACGGAAGATAAGGACGTGGCGCGCGAATACGGCCTGCGTATGAAGGCCTGCCGCATTATCGTCAACGCTCCTTCCGCGCTGGGTGGCATCGGCGACGTTTACAACGGCCTCATCCCCTCCATGACGCTCGGGTGCGGTTCCTACGGGCGGAATTCCGTCTCGCATAACGTCAGCGCCGTCGACCTTATTAATATCAAGCGAATTGCGGAAAGGCGTAACAATATGCAGTGGTTCAAGGTTCCGCCGAAGACGTACTTCGAGCGGTACTCCACGCAGTACCTGCAGAAGATGCCCGCGATCTCGCGTGTCTTCATCGTCACCGACCCGGGCATGGTCATGAACGGCTACGTGGACGTTATTATCGATCACCTCAAGGCCCGCCGGGACGACGTCGCCTGGAACATCTTCCAGGACGTGGAACCCAACCCCTCCTCGACCACGGTGTTCCGCGGTGCGAAACTCATGGAAGAATTCCAGCCCGATTGCATTATCGCCCTGGGCGGCGGTTCTCCCATGGACGCCGCGAAGGCCATGTGGCTCTTCTACGAACACCCCGAATCCTCGTACTTCGGCATGAAGCAGAAGTTCATGGATATTCGCAAGCGCACCTACCGCTTCCCGAAGCTGGGGCGCAAGGCGCAGTTCGTGGCCATCCCGACCACCTCGGGTACCGGTTCGGAATGTACGCCTTTCGCGGTGATTACCGACGCCGAAACCCACGTCAAGTACCCCTTCGCCGATTACGCAATTACCCCGAATGTGGCGATTGTGGACGCGCAGTACGTGGATTCGGTGCCCGCGCGCACCGCCGCCGATTCCGGTATGGACGCCCTCACGCACGCCATTGAATCGTACGTGTCCACGATGGCTAGCGATTACACCCGCGGCCTGTCCATCCGCGCCGCTCAGCTCATCTTCGCCAACCTGCGCAAGTCTGTGCTGGATGGCGATATGGAAGCGAAGGAAAAGGTCCACAACGCCTCGGCTATGGCCGGTATGGCCTTCGCGAATGCGTTCCTGGGCATTGTTCACTCGCTCTCGCACAAGGTTGGCGGTGAATTCGATATTGCGCACGGTCGCACCAACGCGATCTTCCTGCCGCATGTTATTCGGTACAACGCTACCAAGCCGTACAAGCACTCCATTTTCCCGGCTTACGAGCACTATCGCGCCGACGAAGACCTCGCGGAATTCGCGCGGTACATGGGCTTCCCGGCCTCGACCACCGAAGAGGGCGTGCAGTCGCTCATCGATGAGGTCACCAAGCTCGCCGAGGATCTCGGTATCGAGATGAGCCTCAAGGCCAACGGGGTGACCTGGGAAGCGCTCGAGCCCAAGCTCGACTGGCTGGCTGACCGCGCCCTGGAAGACCAGTGCACCCCGGCCAACCCGAAGGCCCCGCTCGTTTCCGAGCTGCGTACCCTTATCATTGACGCCTTTGAAGGCGAAGTGGGATACACCGCCTCGCGCGGCGTGGATGTGCTCGCTGACCTCGGCACCGGTGAGGCGGCCCGCCGCCGCGCGGCGAAGGCGCGCAAGGGCGACTCCTCGCGGCCCTCGGCCTCGCAATCGGCCACGAACGCCCAGGTAGAGATCTACGATCACAAGGCCAAGGCCAGCCTCGAGCACGCCGAAGCCGATCAGGATGATCCGGCCGCCGAAGAACTCGTCGATACCCAGCTCGAGGGCGCCTCGCCCGCTTCCGCAAAGGCTTCCGGGAAGGGCGCCAAGGCGGAGAAGAAGAACGACGGCGCAGCTGAAGGCGCGGCGAACTAAGTCGGCAGAGCCAGCCTGGCAGGTGGCGGGCGCCGGGGACACGCAGTCCGGCGCCCGCCGCGCTAGGCCTCAAGGCTCGCCCGCGGCGAGCTTCCATCGGTAGAGTGGGTAAGGTGAAGAAGAAACTACTGACTGTGGCGGGCGCACTGCTGTGCTCCCTGGCCCTGGCCTCGTGTTCCTCGTCCCCTTCGGATAACCCCAGTTCCGACCCGAGCTCCTCGGGCCCCGGATCCTGCTCGGTGGAATCGAACGCGCCGGGCTGCTAAGCCGCTGGTGGCCCAGCCCCGCGCACGCGGCCGGCAGTGATGCCGGGCGCGTGCGTACGGCGTCGTCGTCGTTCCCCTTTAAGTTCTAGGCAAAGGGCGTGGTAACCCGCGCCGCGACATGAAAGAATAACAATATGACCTACACACTGGTATTGCTCCGCCACGGTGAGAGCGATTGGAACGCAAAGAACCTGTTCACCGGTTGGGTTGATGTGCCGCTCTCGGAAAAGGGGCGCGCGGAAGCCGCTCACGGCGGCAAGCTCCTCAAGGAGAACAACATCCTCCCCGACCTCCTCTTTACTTCGCTGCTCCGGCGCGCGATCACCACGGCGAATATTGCCCTGGATGAATGCGACCGCCACTGGATTCCGGTGCAGCGTTCCTGGCACCTCAACGAACGCCACTACGGCGCGCTGCAGGGCAAGAACAAGAAGGAAATCCGCGACGAATACGGCGAAGAGCAGTTCATGCAGTGGCGCCGCTCCTACGATGTTCCGCCGCCGGCCATTGAGCTCGGTTCGGAATGGTCGCAGGATCAGGATCCCCGCTACGCCGGTGAGCCGATCCCGCGCTCGGAATGCCTCAAGGATGTGCTGGCGCGCGCGCTGCCTTACTGGGAATCCGATATCGTCCCCGCCATCAAGACCGGCAAGACCGTCATGATCGCGGCGCACGGTAATTCGCTGCGCGGCATCGTCAAGTACCTTGATGACATCTCCGATGATGACATCGTGGGCGTGAACATCCCCACCGGCATTCCGCTGGTCTACGAGCTTGATGAGGAAACCCTCAAGCCCGTGAAGAAGGGTGGCACCTACCTCGATCCTGAAGCGCAGAAGAAGATCGCGGAAGTTGCCAACCAGGGCAAGTAAATTCGCGTCATGCGCAAGTAATTCGTAGCTGCTAGCGCTGCGCTAGCGAGCTAGGTAGCAGGGCTCCGGTCAAACCGGGGCCCTGTTGCTGTTAACTCAGTCACGGCAGCGCGGCCGGGACTTGTCCATCCCCGCCCCACCCCCTACCATTGAGCTGGTAATGATAACGGTTATCGTTACGGCTTGTGAGCGGCTCGGCCGCTGCCTGGGAAGCGCCCGGCCTGAAAGCCGAGCGCAGCGCCGCCGCCCGGCGGCCTGGATTCACGTATCCGGAGGTGTGTGTCCGAGCATGATGAAGCTGCTACCCGCCATCGCGTCCATCTTCGCGATGGTCTGCCCTGCCGGTATCCCTTCCGGTGGGAGCCAGGAAGCGCTGGCGGGTAGTGTTTCGGCCGCGGGAGTGAGGACCCGCGCCGAAACTGGCGATCGGAATTCCGATGCGCCACGGGTTGTCGCCTCCACTCCGATACTCGCGGACCTCGCCCAGAATGTTCTGGGCGAGCGGGGTGAGGTGACTTCCCTCGTGCCGCCCGGGGCAGACCCGCATTCTTTTGAACCGTCACTGCGGTCCTTGCGGGAACTGGCCCGGGCGGACATCGTCTTCTCCAACCAATTGCTGCTGGAGGACCAAGCGCTGCTCGCCACCATGGATGCTACCAGGCGCCCCGGCGTAAAAAACGTCGGTTTGGGTGAGGCGGCCGTCGCGTACGGCGCACGCCACATCGCGCTCGTTGAAGACGCAGCCCTCAGTACCGTGTGGCTCGGCTTCCGTGCCGGGGCACCGGTCACGGTCGGGCCCCAGGAGGGGCACGACGACGCCGCCCCTTCCGCTCCCACCACTTCGGCTCCCATCGTTTCGCTGCGCGCGGTCTCGGTCACCGGCCCGGGCACCCTCGCCGCTTTCACCACCGGAACGTTCGGGCAACCCAAGGTATACATTGATTCCTCGCGCGAGGACCTCGGCCACGTGGATCTCCCCGCCCAAGCCCATACCCATATGTCCTGGGCTTTTTCCGCCCCCGGCATCTACGAATTGCGCATGCGCGCCGAAGTGCAGGAGAACGGCCAGAGCCGCAGCCTCGGCGAGGGTACGGTGGTCTTTGCCGTTGGGGTAGACCCGGCCAGCACCGGGCGCAGCCGGGTGATCGATGCCGGTCACGTGGATATCACCATGGCCGATAGCGGCGCCATTACCCTGCGCGGGGAAATCGAATCGGCCCGCACCACCGAAGTTTCCCCGGATAGCGCGGTTGTGGCGGTGCCCCATACCGTGGCCACCCAGATTCCCGGCGATCCCGCCTGGCGTTTCCTAGGGCGGGCCGGGGATACCAGCTGGGTGCTGGCCCAGGCGGTGCTCGGCGAACACGTGCACGGCGATGTTGATCCGCACCTGTGGCTCGATGCCTCGAATGCCATCGCCTATGTGGAAACCATCGCGGGCGAGCTCAGCGCCCTGGATCCGAAAGGTGCGCCCACCTACGCGGCCAATGCGCAGGCGTATATTGCCAGATTGCGAGGCGTGGATGAGTGGCTGCGCGGCGTCGTCGCCTCTATTCCGGCCCGGCAACGCAAGCTCGTAACCGCGCATGACGGCTTCGGCTATTTGGCGCGTGCCTACGGCCTGGACACGGTCGGTTTCGTCACCCCGAATCCGGCGCTGGAGCCTTCCGCGCGCCAGCTCGCCAATCTCACCCATACGCTCCTGGACCTGCGCGTTCCCGCGGTATTTGGGGAGCCGACCACGGCCTCGCACGCCGGGGAGCTGCGGGCCGTGGCGGGCGCGGCGGGGGTGGCGGTCTGCCAGCTCTATTCTGATTCTTTCGACGGCGCCGCCACCACCTACGAAGCCATGATGATCGCCAATGGCCGCGCCCTGAAAAGCTGCCTCGATCCGGGCGCGCTGCCGGCCTGGCCTCCCGATTACCAGGTGCCGCGGCTGCCTCTGCCTACCGCGCCCGATGCGCACGCGGACCCGGGCGCTGCGCCGCAACCTGATCCGCAAGCCGCGCCGCCCGCCGCGCAGCTTCCCGCTACCGAACCCACGAAGGACAACTCATGACTCGATTCTCTACCGCGCACCTGAGCGCATGTTCCGGCGCTGTCCGCCCTGTTTGCGCCCGCCTGCTCGCTGCACTGACCTTGATGGTGCTCAGCTGCGCCCTGGTGCTGGCCATGCCCGCGCGGGCCTTCGCCCATCCGGACCCGGTGCCCGCGCAGCCCTCAGTCGCGCCGGGATCCACTAGCGGGAGCAGCTCCAGCACCGCCGTCGATCCGGCCCTCACCCAAACGGTGAGCGGGGACGAGCAACTCGCCCCGGCCGGTACCCCGGTGGAGATCAGCTCCGGGCACGTGGATATGGGCCCGCGGCTCACCGATGCCGGCTGGGATTTCCTGGTGCGCGATGACTCGGGCGCCGCGCCGGTGTGGCGCTTCGTGGACGACGTGGTCTTCCGGGTGGGGGAGGCAGCCCGCATGGAGGTGCCCGCCACAGATGCCTATTCCTTTATTCACGCCTCCGGCCCGGCCTACGTGATCCCGCAGCAGCAGCTCGCCGACGTGCCCTGGCTGGGTTGGAATACCCAGGACCCGGGCGTAGTGAGTCGCGTCAATGGCGACGTTGCCCTCACCTACGGCGGGCACTCCGGGGAAGGCCAGTTCACCGCCTTCGTCGATTCGGGTAATTTCTCCGGGCCTACCCTGCTGTGGAATTCCGAAGTCGCCACCTCGCAGCCGGTGCACGTCTCCCTCAATACCCACACCCACGCAAATTGGGTCTTCACCAAGCCTGGCGTACACCTGGTGCGCCTCACGGTATCCGCCCAGCTCACGGACGGTACCCAGGTGGAGAAAACCGTAACCTTACGTTTCGCGGTGGGTGCGAATACTTCTGCCGACGACGCCCGCGCGGCCCAGTGGCCGGCCGGGAGCGAAGGCGCAGCCGCCAGCGGCTCGGCCGCGGATAACGCGGCAGATAACGCGCAGGCCGGGCAATCTGCCGCGGGCCAATCCGGTTCGGCACAATCCGGCGCGCAGGGCTCCCAGAACGCGGCCGCCGGCGAGGCGGAAATCCCGCTGCGCTGGGTGGTTATCGGCTGCGCCGGCGCCGTGCTTCTTATTGCCGCTGGATTTATCGGGGCGCGCGCCTCGCGCCGCCGCCACCAGGAGGCCGCGCTCGCGGCCCGCACCCGGGCCCGCGATGGCGGAGACGGCGCCGCAGATGCGGCCCCCGCCAACACCTCGCAATCCGGCTCCGCCGCGCCGGAAGGGGAGTAGCCGTGGCAGCAGAACCGGAACAAACGGCGCTACGGGTCCGTGACCTCGCGGTTGTGCTCGGGGGAGTGCGGGTGCTGCGCGATGTGAATCTCGAGGTGGCCGCCGGCGAGCTCGTTGGCCTCATCGGCCCGAACGGCGCCGGGAAAACCACCCTCATGCGCAGCATTATGGGCCTGCTCAGCCCGGCAGCCGGCACGGTCGAGGTGCGCGGGGAGCGGGTTCGGCCCGGCCGCCCGCACCGCGCCATCGGCTACGTGCCCCAGTCCCGCGCCACCCAATGGGGCTACCCCATGAGCGTGGAGGAACTGGTGGCCACCGGGCTGGAACGCCGCGGGTTGCTCGCCCGGGCGCGCCTCGGGCGGAGCGCGTGGGAAAAAGTCTATGCGGCGCTCGATAGGGTCGATTTATTCGAGATGCGCCGTCGTCCCATCGGGCAGCTTTCCGGCGGGCAGCAGCAGCGCATCCTCATCGCGCGCGCCCTCGTGCGCGACCCGGCCATCCTTCTCCTGGACGAACCCTTCACCGGGCTGGACCACCCGACCCAGGATTCCCTGGCCGATCTTTTCCTCTCGCTGCGCGCCGGCGGGGCCGGAATTATTATGTCCACCCACGACCTCACCCAGGCCGTTGATATTTCCACCCGCGTGGCCCTCCTCAACCGCACAATTATCGCGGCCGGCCCGCCCGCCGATATCCTCCGCGCCGACCTGTGGATGGAAACCTTCCAGGTGCGGGCCTCCTCGCCGCTGCTGCGCGTCCTCGGAATGGTGAAAGCATGAGTTTCTTTGATTTCCTGGCTGACCTGTCCAATCCGGTTCTCGGCTTCCTCCCGCGCGCGCTGCTGGTCGCCATGCTCTCCGCGGTGGTGTGCGGGGCGGTGGGCGTGCACGTGGTGCTGCGCGGCATGTCCTTCCTGGGGGATGCCCTCGCCCACGCCGTTTTCCCCGGCATCGTTATCGCTTTCGCGCTCCAGGGGTCCATTCTGGTGGGCGGAGCGGTCGCGGGCGGCGTCGTCGCTCTTCTTATCGCGCTCGCCTCACAAAACCGCAACCTGCGCGAAGACTCCATTATCGGGATCTTTATGGCCGCGGCTTTCGCCTTCGGCGTGGCCCTCATCGCGCGCATCCCCGGCTACACAGGTTCCCTCGAATCCTTCCTCTTCGGGTCGCTCACCGGCGTGGATAGTTCCGACGTGCTCACCTCCGCGGTGGTGGCCGCGGCCGTGCTGCTGTTCCTGGCCGTGCTCCACCCGGCGCTGCTCTCCGTGAGCGTGGACCGCGATTTTGCGCGCGCCACCGGCACCCGGGTGCTGCTCGTCGACGTGTGCCTCTACCTCACCGTGGCGCTCGCGGTGGTGATTTCCGTGCAGTCCATCGGCAATATTTTGGTGCTGGCGCTGCTCGTCACCCCGGCCGCCACCGCGCGCCTCCTCACCGACCGCGTGGGCACGATGATGCTCCTCGCCCCGCTCCTCGGGTGCGCGAGCGCTTTCGTGGGGGTGTGGCTTTCTTGGGCGGCGGATATTCCGGCGGGTGCGGCCATTGTTTTAGTTACGACGGCGCTCTTCGCCCTCGTGTGGTTGAGTGTCCCGGTGCGCGGGAAACTAGTGCGGGCCCGTACCGCACGCGTCAGCGACCGCGTGTAGTACAGGCCCGAACGACGGCGCCGCGGCCGGCCGGCCGCGGGAGCCTAGCTGGCTAGTGAGCTGAGCTGGCCCGCGAACCTGGCCGGTGCGGCGAGGCGGCGATTAGTCTTCCATATCCCCGGCGGAGAAACCTTCGGGGAAGTCGCCACCGAGCATTTCTTCTTCGGTGCCGGGGGTGGATTCCACATCCACGCGCAGGCCGGTGACCAGGAAGTGCATGCGGCGCGCCACGGTCACCCCGTGATCCCCGTAGCGTTCCAGGAAGCGACCCAGCAGCACCACGTCCACGATTTCCTGGTGGCTCATGCCGTTATCTTCATCGAGCACCAGCTGGAAGGACTGGCGGTGCAGATCGTCAAGAACCTCATCGCGTTCATCGATTTCATCGGCGATGGCGAGGTCCTGCTTGCGCACCAGCTCTTCCACCTGGCGGCCCACCCGCACTGCCTCATCAGCCATGCGTACCAGCAGGTCGTAGCCGGGGCCACCCACCACGCGCTCGGGGAAACGCCCGCGCGCGATATAGGCAACGTGGCGGGCCAGATCGCCCATGCGCTCCAGGGTGATGGCGATGCGCATGGCGGTCACCACGGTCCGCAAATCCGAGGCGACCGGCGCCTGGCGCGCCAGCAGCGAAATAGCCATATCCTCAATCTGACGCTGCAGCTCATCAATATTCGCATCGGCATCGATAACCGATTCCGCCAGGGCCAGGTTGGCGTTCCGCAGCGAATCTGCGGCGTGTTCCATCGCCCGAGCGGCGCTGCGAGCCTGCTTGGCAAGCGTTTCCTCGAGCGTCTTCATTTCGTTGCGGAATTCTTGACGCATTAAAGCTCCTCATGTCTGTGCGCCCGCGGGCGCGTTCGTAGCGCACGGCGGCGCACCACAGGTTTCATTTCAGCAGTACGGGGTTAACACTAGCGGCATATTGCGTAAACAGTAGGTAAATAGCGGGGTTTCGGGGCTGTGGGGCGTGCCAGGCTCCGCTCGGACAGGCTAGTCTGGAACCATGGTAGAAGGAATCGCTGTTCTTGCTGCGGTGTGCGGAGGCATCGCCGTGGGCATTATCGCCTCCCTGGCTTTCGCCTATTCGCAGCGTTCCCTGCGCCCGCTGCGGGTGACCACCACGGTGGAGCCGGTGGAGGATGCCGTGAAAGTCCTCGAGGCGATTCCGCAGTTCTTTGTGCTGGTGTCCGCGCTTGATGTGGTGGAACGCGCTTCCACCCAGGCCTATAGTTTTGGGCTGGTACGTGATGATCGCCTGGTGCGCCCGGAATTCATCCAGCTGGTGGCGCGGGTGCGCGATACCGGGGAAGTACTCTCCCGCCCGCTTTCCATTAAGCGCTCCACGCTGAAAAACCAGAGCGATACCCGCTTGATGGTCTACGCGGCGCCGCTATCCGGCGGGCGGGTGCTCGTGCTTTTCGAGGACAATACCGAGAAGCTCAAGCTGGAGGAAACCCGGCGGGATTTCGTGGCCAATGTATCCCACGAGCTAAAAACCCCGGTGGGGGCGATTTCTTTGCTGGTGGAAACCCTGGAAAGCGCGGCGGATGACCCGCAGGCGGTGCGGCATTTCACCGCCCAGCTGGATACCGAAGTGGTGCGCCTGCGCGGCCTGGTTCAGGATATTATCGAGCTTTCGCGCCTCCAAGAAGGCAATGCGCTGACCACCACGGAGCTCGTGGATGTTGATGCGGTGGTGGCCGAATCGGTTGCGCGGATGGATGTGGAAGCCGCCAATCGCGGGGTGAAAATTGTGAGCGGCGGGCAGCCGGGCCTCGCGGTGTATGGCGATAGGCGCATGCTCGCCACCGCGATCCGCAATCTTTTGGATAATGCGGTGCGCTACACCCGGCCGCACGGGCGGGTCTCGATAGCAACATCGCTGGCGGATGGGCAGGTGCTTATTTCCGTCGTCGACCAAGGTGAAGGAATTGAGGCGGCGCAACGCGAGCGTATTTTTGAACGGTTCTACCGCGGGGATGCCGCCCGGGACCGCAATTCCGGGGGCTCCGGGATCGGCCTTGCTATCGTCAAGCACGTGGTCCAGGACCACGGCGGGCGGATCAAATTGTGGAGCAAGGTAGGCCAGGGTTCCACCTTCACCATCTGCCTACCCGAGCCATATATTCCTGACTCTGCTGCTGGTTCTGAGCTGGCCGGTAGCGCTGCGTTGGCCGGGGATTCTGCGCTGGCTCCTAGTCTTGAAACCGATCTGCTCGAGCATTCGGAGAGGAAGTAACGAAACACCATGACCACGATTCTTGTTGTTGATGACGAACCGACCTACCGCGATACCCTCGCATTCAACCTGGGCCGGGACGGTTACGAGGTGGTCACCGCCGCGGACGGCACCGCGGCCCTCGAACAATTCCGGGTGGCGCGCCCCGATGTGGTGCTTCTTGACCTCATGCTCCCGGGGATGTCCGGGGAGGAAATATGCCGCCGGATTCGGGCCACCTCCGATGTGCCCATCATTATGCTCACCGCCAAGGATTCTGAAATCGATAAGGTGGTCGGCTTGGAAGTCGGCGCGGATGATTACGTGACCAAGCCGTATTCCTACCGGGAACTGGTGGCGCGGGTGCGGGCGGTGCTGCGCCGGGCCAGCACCGGGGCCGCCGACGACGTGGACGAAGATGTGCTGCGGGTGGGCCGGGTCGAAATGGATACCGATAAGCACGAAGTCTACGTGGGCGGGGAACTCATCAGCATGCCGCTGCGGGAATTCGAACTCCTCGAACTCTTCTTGCGTAACCCGGACCGGGTGCTCACCCGCCCCCAGATCCTCGACCGTATCTGGGGCCTGGACTATATGGGTGACACCAAGACCCTGGATGTGCACGTCAAGCGGATTCGCTCGAAGATCGAAGTGGATCCCTCCGCGCCCACCGCGCTGGTGACGGTGCGCGGGCTCGGCTACAAGCTGGTTTCTGAGTAGTCGCGGCCTGGGCGCGAGCGCGGGCGGCTGCCCGCGTTCCCGCATGCGGAGTGAGCGTGCGGTCGGTCTTCCTGCAAACTTGGGCGGCCTGCCTGCCTGCGAACTTGTGGCCCGCACCTCAGCGCTTTGTGGCTTGCAGCGCAAAAAAGATCAGAGACTACACCGTCAATGGTAAAATGTCTATCGGATATGCGCATATTGCGCGAACGCGCAGCGGAGAAAGGGTTCTGATTCAATGCCGTTCAAGGTCGGAGAAACCGTTATTTACCCGCATCACGGGGCAGCGGAAATTACTGATATTTCAGACAAGATTATCAGGGGTGAAAAGCGCACCTACCTCACGCTTAACGTCATGCAGGGCGATATGGTCATTCAGGTTCCGGCCGAATCCATTGAGGAAGTTGGGGTCCGTGATGTCTCCAACGAAGATCAGCTTGAAGTGGTGTTCCGGGTCCTGCGCGAACAGGATGTGGAAGAACCTTCCAATTGGAGCCGGCGGTTCAAGGCGAATACCGAAAAGCTCACCTCGGGGGATGTTAATAAGGTAGCCGAAGTGGTGCGTGACCTGACCCGCCGGGATACCGACCGCCACCTTTCGGCGGGGGAGAAGCGGATGCTCCAGCGCGCCCGCCAGATCCTCTGCTCGGAAATTGCCCTCGCCCGCGAATTGAGCGAAGAAGAAGCCGGTGAACTCCTCGATGAGATCCTGGCCGAAGGTAACGAAGGCCGGGAAAGTAGCTCAGAAGAAGGCGCCGCGGCTTCCGCCTAGTTCGCCTCAGGCGCGTGGCGTTTTCGTTTTTTACGGCGCACGCTCGTTTTGAAGCACAGGCACGTTTTGAGATCCGTGTGAACGAAGCGGTCCGGGAATTCTCCCGGGCCGCTTCACGCATTAAGGTTCGACGACGCTGCCAGAGTTAGCGCCGCCCGGCGCGCAGCGAACCGTAGAAAGCGGCCAGCCCCACCGCGAGCACCGCGATAATCCCGAGGATGCCGTAGTGGGCCGCGGCGTCGCCGCTTACCCCCGCCAGCGAGCCGAAGCTCATAATCGCAGCCGAATAGAGGGCCGGAGTGAGGAAAGAAACCGCGCGGCCGGTGGTGGCATAGAGGCCAAAAAGCTCGCCGCTATTCTCCCGGCCGGCACGCCGCGCCAGGTAGGTACGCGAAGAACTCTGGACCGGCCCCACGAAAATGCACAGCAGGGAGCCAAAGACCCAGAAGAGGGATTTCCCGGCGTCGTGCATAAAGAACAACACACAGCCGCACGCGATCATCAAAGTGAGCGACATCAAAATAACGCGGCGCGCACCGATAATATCTTCCAACCACCCGAACGCAATGGTCGCAACCCCCGCGATCACGTTCGCCGCGATGCCGAAAATCATGACTTCCCCGGGCGTGAAACCGAAAACGCGAGCCGCGAGCACCCCGCCGAAGGCGAAGACGCCGGCCAGGCCGTCGCGGTAAATCGCGGAAGAAATGAGGAACCAGAACGTGGAGCGATCCGCGCGCCACAGCCGCGCAATAGAGCGGAAAATCGCCCGGTAGGCGGCGATGATGCCGCGGGATTGTTCCCCGCGCGGGGCTTCGTCGCGGGACAGCACCATGAGCGGGGCGGAAAAAACGAGCGTCCACAGCGCGCACGCGATCATGCATACGCGGATGTTCATGCCGTTCGCGCTCGTCACCCCGAACCAACCGGTATCCGGGCTGATGAAACCAATAAAAAGGATGAGGAGCAGCACGATACCGCCCACGTAACCCATGCCCCAACCGAAACCGGAGATGCGGCCCAGGGTGGCCGGCGTGGAAATATCGGTGACCATCGCGTTGTAGACCACCGAACCGATCTCGAAAACAATATTGCCCACGGCCAGCAGCACCACCCCGAGCCACAGGTAAGAAGGCGAAGGCGCCACCAGGAACAGCAGCGCCATGCACACAATCGTGACGAAGGTGGTGAGGGTGAGGAGGGAATTTTTCTTCCCCGAGCGGTCCGCCCATTGCCCCACCGCAGGCGCGATAAGCGCCACGAGCAGCCCGGCCAGCGCCAGGCCCCAGCCGATCAAAGCATTGGCTTGGGTCCCGAAGAATTTTTCGTTGGACAGATACGGGGTGAAAACGAAAGTCGTGACGACGGCGTTAAAAGCTGCCGAACCCCAATCCCACAGCGCCCACGGGAGCACGCGGCGGTTGAAAAGAACGGAACGCGCGGGCGGCGTGGCCGGCGTGCTGGCCGGTTGCGTGGCCGGCGGCATGCTCGCGCCCGGCGTTGCGGAAGTGTTGTGCATGGCTTCATCGTAGGCGAGGAGGGTAACGAGGCGTTGAACGGCGCTCGCGGGGGAGTGGTGCGGGAATAGGTACGACGGCGCAGCTTCGGTCACGGCGCAGTTGCGCCGTCTCGGTACACCAGCAGAGGAAGGGCGCTGCCTGGCCGGCAGGGAGCGGGTAAACTGACTACGTGAGCTTCAAGATCTATGATTCGTCAGCCCGTGCCGTCCGGGATTTCGTTCCCCTGGAACCCGGGAAGGTCAGTGTGTACCTGTGCGGCGCTACGGTGCAGGGGTCCCCGCATATCGGGCATATTCGCTCCGCCCTGGCCTTCGATGTGCTGGTGCGGTGGCTGCGCCGCTGCGGCAATGAGGTGCGCCTGGTGCGTAACGTCACCGATATTGACGATAAGATCCTCGATAAATCGGCGCAAGCCGGTGCCCCGTGGTGGGCCTGGGCCTACCGTTTCGAAAAGGAATTCAGCGCCGCCTACCGCACCCTCGGCATCCTGGATCCCACGTACGAACCGCGCGCTACCGGGCACATCCCGCAGATGATCACGCTTATTCAGGAGATTATCGACGCCGGCCACGCCTATGTGGGCAAGCCCGGCAATGTGTATTTCGACGTCGCATCGCTACCCGATTACGGTTCCCTCACCCGCCAAAAGCTCGAAAATATGGTGGTGGATGAGGAAGGCGGGGAAGCCGATAAGCGCAATCCGCATGACTTCGCGCTGTGGAAGGCCCCCAAGCCGGGTGAACCGGAAAGCGCGGCCTGGGATACTCCCTGGGGGCGCGGGCGGCCGGGCTGGCACCTGGAGTGCACCGCGATGTCCACCCACTACCTGGGTAAGGAATTTGATATTCACGGTGGCGGGATCGATTTGCGCTTCCCGCACCATGAAAATGAGCAGGCGCAGGCCCACGCTGCCGGGCGGAATTTCGCGCGGTACTGGATGCATAACGCCTGGGTGACCGTTAATGGCGAAAAAATAAGTAAGTCGCTGGGGAATGTCGTCTCGTTGGAGGATGTTACCGCGCAGGTATCCCCGGCGGTGGTGCGTTTCGCGCTGGGAACGGTGCATTACCGCTCCACCGTGGATTACTCGCCGCAAAGCCTGGCGGAAGCCGGGGCGGTGTGGGAGCGCCTGGCTGGATTCGTGGAACGCTCGGTGGCTGCCACTGAAGAAGTACCGGCGGAAGAAATCGCGGCGGTGGGTCCGGCGGATCTACCCGAAGCATTCGTGCGGGCTCTCGATGATGACCTCAATGTCTCGAGTGGGCTGGCCGCGATCCATGAGGAGGTGCGCCGCGGGAACGCCGCGCTCGCGGAACGGGACAGCGCCGGAGTGCGCGCCGCCCAGGTGCGGGTGCGGGCCATGCTCGATGTGCTCGGCCTGGATCCCCTGGCTGCCCCCTGGCGTAATTCCAGTGGCGCTGATAAAGCAACCGCGCGGGCGCTGGGCGCCGTCGTCGATACTATGCTGGCGGAACGCGCGGCCGCGCGCGCCGCGAAAGACTGGGCCCGGGCCGATGCGCTCCGCGATGCTTTGCACGTGGCCGGCATCGCGGTGGAAGATTCGGCGGACGGCGCGCACTGGCACCTAGAAAACGCGCAAAAAACCGCCACCGCGGCGAAAGTGCCCGCGGCAGGCGCAGGCGTGCCCGCTAGCGAAACCGGGCAACCCGCCACCGCAACAGCAGAGCTCGCCACCGGCGCGGAAGAAAAGTAGGAGAAATATGGGAGACGGACGCACCCGGCGCCCCAAGGGCAAGAAGCGCGCTACGGTCGGCTCGGGCGGGAATAACCGCCGGCGCCTGGAAGGCAAAGGCCCCACCCCGAAAGCGGAGGAACGGGTCTACCACAAGGCCTATAAAGAAAAGCAGGTGCGCGATGCCCGCAAGGCGCAAGCCGAGGCGCGCGAGCGTTCCAGCTTCAAGCTGCGCCGCGATCTGCACACGGCGCCCGGCCACGAACTTATTTGCGGGCGTAACCCGGTGCGCGAAGCGGTACGGGCCGGCGTGCCCCTGACCAGGGTCTTTATGCAGACTTCCGCGGTGGGCGATGAGCGCCTGGCGGAGCTGGTGGCGCAGGCAACCGCGCTGGGCGCCCCGCTGGTGGAAGTTTCCCACGGGGAGCTTGACCGCATGACGGATAACGCCGTGCACCAGGGCGTGGCCATCGAAGTGCCGCCCTACGAGTACGCGGATGCCATTGAGGAAGCGCACGCGGCTCTGGAGCGCCACGAAGCGGGCGGCCCGCTGCCGCTTTTCGTGGCTCTCGACTCGGTGACCGACCCGCATAATCTGGGGGCGGTGTTGCGCAGCGCGGCGGCGTTCAACGCGGACGCGGTCATCGTGCCGGAGCGTCGCGCGGCCGGGGTGAACGCCACGGTGTGGAAGGTGTCGGCCGGGGCGGTGTCCATTGTGCCGACCGCGCGGGTCACGAACCTTGCTTCCACGCTCGATGAGCTGAAGAAAATGGGCTATTTCGTGGTCGGTTTGGACGGCGGCGGCTCCACCACGGTGGAGAACCTCAGCCTGGCCGATACCCCGCTGGTGCTGGTGACCGGCTCGGAAGGGCGCGGGCTGGCGCGGCTCATTCGCGATAAATGCGATGTGATTGCCTCGATTCCGATTGCCGCGCGCATGGAATCGCTCAACGCCGCGGTCGCCACGGGGATTTCGCTCTACCAGGTTGATCGGATCCGGGCACGGATGAACGGAGGGGACAATGTATCAGTGGAGGCCGGTTCGCGGTGAGGTACAGCGGCTCGACCAGAGCCTGACCAGCCCCGCCCAGCTCGAGGAATTCTTCGCGCGCGAAGGCGTGGTGGTCCGCGGGGATCACGACGGTGATATTTTCCGTTTCGAAATCGCGGTGACCGGCAAGCGGCGCCGCGTCGCCACGATCCGGAGCGTGCTGGAAGCGGCTGAATCGAATGGGCCTAGCGGCACATCGGCGCCGGCTGGCGAGGAAAACGCGGTGCCTTCCGGAAGCGGTGAAGAATCCGAGGCCGGTGCGGATGCCGATACCGGCGCGAGCGCTCGGGAGGAAGAACCCGGCATCGTGCCCGGCCTCAACCTCGTGGATTTCGCCCAAAAAATGGATCACGAACTGCGCAAAATCCACATTGAGGTGGATGGATACGTGGTGTACCCGAATATTGATTTGGGTGAAGTGGATGTCACGGAGGCGGATCTCGCGTACGCGGATGCGCACCTTCAGCACGACGACGCCGCCGCTCACGCGGCGGAACCGGCCGCGGCGAACCCGATAGTGGAGGAAACTCAGGCTTTCGCTCCGGTTTCCGATTCCCCGCTGCTGCCCGGTGATGAAGGTAAAATCCCGACCATGCACAACGGGCCCATGGTGGCTATTTCCGATGTGCCTTTCGCGCGGGTGCCGGGCCTGGCGGCTCGCATCAAAAAACCGGTGGCTGTTTTCGCGCACGGGAACGCCAATGTCATGGTGGCGGATGTGCCCCTGGCTCGCGATGCGGAAATCGGGCGGCGGCCCGGGTTCGTGATTGTGCTTTCCACCGCGGGGGCGGCGCCCAGCTGGCGCAACCCGGTTTTGGTCATCCGGCAGAACTCCGGGATCACCTACTGGAAGTGGCTGGATACCCTCCAGGATCTTCCGCACGTGGAAGCCAATAGTGCCGCCGCGGCTTTCTCCCGGGAAGAACTGGGAGCAGGGGCGCGGGTGCGGCGTATTCTCGATGATTTCCCGGAGGTGGATGCCGGGGATCTCACCGAGGCGCTCACCGCCCCGGTATCCGAAGCGGTGCCGCGCTTCCTTGAGGTGTTGGGCCTGCCGGCAGCGGTGGGTGAAGTGCTGCGCGGGGCGCGGGAAGCCGCGGATATTCCGGCGGATATTCCGGAAGCGACCGTCTTCACCCCGCAGGCTTTCCCGGAACGCATGAAAGCCTCCCTGGCCTATGAGGTATCCGGTTACGGTTCGGCCCCGGCCGGAATGTGGAAGGTGTACCGGCGCCTCTACCTGGATCATCCGCGGCTGCTGGAGATTATTTCTTCCGCGCAGGCCGGGCTGGGCTTGGCGATGGTTATCGCCGGGGCGAGGCGCTGGAATAAACGCGGGTATCGCGCGCTGACCATCGCGGGCGGGGCGCTGGGCGCTAATGCCCTGGTGCGCATTCTTACCACCCAATGGCTCAACGCCGCATTGGAGGCCGAAGGTTTGAACCCGGGGCCGGCGAAACGCACATCCGAACCGTCCGAACCGTCCGAGCCGTTCGAGGAGAGCGCTCATGAGTGAGAACACCCAGGTAGAAGGCTTCCTCGAAGCTTTTTGGGCCCGCGCGGTCACGCGCGGGAAAATCAACCCGCTTGAGGTCATCACCGGTGGTGAATCAATTTCCGCTTTCCGGCCCCCGGCATTTAGCTTCGGTTTGACCTCCGAAGAGGCCACCGAGATTGCTGAACTTATCGTGGCGGGGAGGAAAACTGCGACGTCGAGCTGGGCGGATAGCTACCGCGCCGAAGATGTGCCGCTCCCCGAAAAAGGCGATTTGGCGATTGTGCTGGATGGGGAAGAACGCCCGCGTGCCCTTATCCGCACCGATAGCGTGGAGGTCATGCCCTTTACAGAGGTCAGCGCGCAGATCGCGCAGGCTGAAGGCGAAGGTGATTGCAGCTTGGAGAGCTGGCGCGCCGCCCACACGGAATTCTTCCGGGCAGAAGCGGCAGCGGCCGGGCTGGAATTCGATCCGGCCGGGGATGTGGTGGTGGAGCGCTTCACCGTGCTCTACTCGGACCGCGATGATCACCTCGGGCCCGGCGCGGTGGCCGGCAACTAAGCTAGCTGCCTACTTCCGCGCTTCGCTTACCGGCACGCAATTGCCCGGGGAAGTAAGCTGCCCATCGGTGAGCTGAGCGGCAGCATCTTCCGGGTTGCGCAGTGCATCGAATTTCTCACCCAGGATCACCGTGACCGTTTGGCCCGTGGTGTCATTAGAGAATCCCACCACCGAATCAGGAATGAAGGTTGCCAGGGTGTAGGCAGCGGCCAGGCCATCGGGTCCGGCCTGCACAATCGCACCGTATTTATCTACACCGGCTGGCCAGTTCGCCGTCGTCCCTACCGTGACGCCCATTTCCGCGAGGTTATGCGCAACCTCCGCCGCAAGGCCGCTCGACGACGTTGAGTTATACACATTCGCGTTAATTTTCGAGAGCTCCAGCGGCGCGGTGGGGCCGCTCAGGCAGGGGATGGTGACCTCATCGGGATCCGGGTCGGCCGCGAATTCCTTATTGATCGGGGAGGGGATGATGCCGAGCCAGATGAGCAGGCAGAGGGCAAAAACAAGTGCGAGCGCCCCGGACACGATGCTGAACACCACGGTCTGGCGCTGCTGGATCTTACGACGGTAGGCCTCGCGGGGCCCAAGATGCTGCTGGGTCACGGGTTTAACGCTAGTTCACCGGCCCCGAAAAAGCAGCTGCGCGCGCTGGGAGATAGCCCGCACTGTTCGCCGACTCCGGAGGTGTGACACATCCCATGTCACCTTGTTTACGTAGAGTTTACCTAGTTTTTGAGCGGTAGCGGCGTCGTCGTCCCTGTGAAGCGAGCCGCGCGGGACTTGCACCGTCCGTAAAAAGCCATACACTAATTCAGGTTCAAACGAGTGTGGGCGGGCCGGTCGCCACGCGGTATCCCGGTCGCGCCACTGCGAGATTGCGAACCCATTCCTTCTATGCGCGGGTAAGCCCGCGCGAAGAGCAACGAGGAGAGCATTCATGGCACAAGTATGGAAACTTCACGGCGACGGTGTGCGCATCGCGCCGGGTGAGGTGGTTCAACCGGACGAACGGCTGGGGTGGCCAGCCACAATCGGCATTGGAATGCAGCACGTTGTTGCAATGTTTGGCGCAACGTTCCTCGTTCCCTTACTAACGGGTTTCGATCCTTCGACGACATTGTTCTTCACGGGATGCGGAACCCTTCTTTTTATCCTTATTACCGCCGGAAAATTGCCCAGTTACCTGGGCTCTTCTTTTGCCCTCATTGCGCCTATCGGCGCGGTGACCGGCTACACCCAGGGCGGTGGCCCCATCGATTCGCACGGGATGGCGCTCGCGCAGGGTGGCATTATTTCGACGGGCGCGGCCCTGCTGCTGGTCGGCCTGATCGTGATGGTCTTCGGCGCGGGGTGGATCGATAAGCTCATGCCCCCGGTGGTGACCGGCACAATTGTGGCGCTCATCGGCTTCAACCTGGCCCCCGCGGCCTGGAATAACGTCAAGGCCGCGCCGGTGACCGCGGTGGTGACCATCGTGGCGGTGCTCGCGGTCACGGTCCTCTTCAAGGGAATTATCGGGCGCCTGTCCATTTTGATCGGTGTGATTATCGGTTATGTATGCGCCTGCATCCGCGGCGAAGTGGACTTCAGCGCGATTGGCGACGCCAGCTGGGTGGGTATCCCCACTTTCCACGCCCCGGCTTTCGATGTATCCACCCTCGGGCTGTTCGTCCCGGTGGTGCTGGTGCTGATCGCGGAAAACGTGGGGCATGTGAAGTCGGTTTCCGCGATGACCGGGCGCAATCTGGACGGCGTGACCGGCCGGGCGCTGTTCGCCGACGGCCTGTCCACGGTCTTCGCCGGCGCGGGCGGCGGCTCGGGTACCACGACGTACGCGGAAAACATCGGCGTGATGGCCGCGACCCGCGTCTACTCGACCGCGGCCTACATCGTGGCGGCGGTCACGGCCCTGGTGCTGTCCATGTTCCCGAAGTTCGGCGTGGTTGTTGCGACGATTCCTCCCGGAGTGCTGGGCGGCGCGGCCACGATCCTCTACGGCATGATCGGCATGCTCGGGGTGCGTATCTGGGTGCAGAACCGCGTGGACTTCTCCGACCCGGTCAACCTCAATACCGCCGCGGTGGCGATGGTGGTGGCGATCGCGAATTACACCTGGACGGTGGGGGATATGGTCTTCGAGGGGATCGCGCTCGGTTCCTTCGGTGCCATTATCATCTACCACTGCATGCGCGCGGTTTCGCGCCTGCGCGGTACGTCTCTTGAACCGGCGACGCCGGCCTCGGCCCCCGCGGGTGCGGAACTTGCGGAAGGTCACCTGGAGCGGTCCTGGGATGTTCAGCCTGATGGGAAGCTGGCGCGCACGCCGGCGAGCCAGCGGGTGCAGAGCGCGCCGGACCTTGCGGAGCTCGCGGAAATCGCGGGGATTGCGGAACTTGCGGAAGGCGCGACGCACGCGGGCGGTGCCGGGCTTCCGGAGCGCGCGGGCGGTGCCGCAGGTGCGGATCACGCGAGCGGCGCGGATGCTTCGCGCGAGGCTTCGCACGGTGCGGACGGAACGCACGCCAGCAATTAGCCGCACCTTGTAGTACGACGGCGCAGCTAAGCGCCCCGGACTCGAGCGAATGATGTGGCGATTCGGAGCGGGGCTGGACGGGGATTCGGCTGAGACCGGACCGGAACCTGGTCGGGACTGGACCGGTATCTGGATCGGAACCTGGCTGGAACTCGGCCGGGCTTGACCGGAACTCTGCTGAGGACTGCGCCGGCCTCAAAAAATAAATGGATGCACGCGGGGCGGGAAGCCGAAGAAGCTTCCCGCCCCGCGGCGGTTATGGATAAGCATCGCACAACACGCTACTCAAAGCGTGGGTCTCCTGTGAGATTTCGTGGTTCCTAGGCTGTTTGTAGGATCTTGGAAATGCGGCCGGGTGAGAGCTCCATAATCTCTGCAACTTCACGGACGGTCATACCCGAAGATCGCAAGCTGGTAGCGGCTTCTCGTGTAGCTTGCGATGCACGTGACTGAAGTTCGTGAGCTTGCCGGGATAGTTTCTTGGCCCGAGCAATAGTTTCGGCGGTTGAGCCAACGTCTATGACTAAATCGAATCCGCGGTTTTCAACATTAAGAAGATTGAGCGCATCGGCGACGATATCGCTAATTTCGTTGAGTCTGCGGGCTTGGGAATGGTAAATTTCCCCGTTTACTGTAAGTTCGAGCCCCCACCATCCGTGGTCGCGGAAGGCTCTCACGTGCGTCCTGCTCATAGTCCTAGTCCTTTCCTGAACTTACGGATTGTGCCCTTTGCGGTTTCCTCTGGAATGTCGCGGTGGCGCCCCACGATGTTGCTTACGTTGCCGATGGTAACGCGCGTGTGGCAAGTGCCTTCGGTGGTTACGAGCGTGTGGCCGGTCTGTTTCGCGATTGTCTTGAGCTCGTTCAAGGGGTGGGCCCGTTTCGTAGCGGATAGTGTACCCCTGTAAACATGCCGCGTCTACATGGGTAAACAGATCGGGTTTTTCCTTCCGTTCGACACCCGCTGGCGGCCGGGAAGATCGGAATGTTTAGAATCTTGACCAGTTAGTGTTTAGTGGCTAAATTTGTAGATGTAAAGGCAGGAGAAATCAACAAACGCATCGAAATGTCGGCGACGGTCGAAAAGTAATTTGCGCCAATACTCGGGGAAGGATGGCTAACGAAATGAAAACCTACCGCGTGACTGTAACCAGGGAAGATGGTGACTGGCTTGGTCAGTGTGTCGAGTATCCCGGAGCACTCGACTTTGCTCCCACCCTTAAAAAGCTCTGCAAAGGAATGACTGACGCAATTATCCTCTCTGCGGATCTACCAGACGACGCCACGTTCAACATCCAGCTAGAAGCTGGCGAAGGCTTAAGCCCGGAAATTGGAACGGCATTCGCAATCGCTAAGAAGCGACTCGAACTCCAAGAAGAAAAGGCCCGTTTGCAAGAAGCGACCTTGCGCTCGATTCATGCTTTGCGGGAGGAGGGGTACTCTACGCGGGATATCGCATCCGCTCTCGGCATTACTGCGGGGCGTGTCAGCCAGCTTGCCGCCTAGCTTTGGGGGTACTACTTCGTACCCCGAACGTGTACCCCCGAATGTACCCCCAAGAACCCGAAAAAGACCACCAAAGACCAGAACAAACGCGACACGACCGTGGCTTATAGGACAAAAAGGGGCTGCGGACTGTTTATTGGACATTATCGCTTAAAACCGCTTGACGATGCTCCACAATCGTTAAACCATCGAACTTCAAGGTAATACGCTTCTGGTTATAGAAGAACATATACTCGTCTATCGCCTCGCATAACTCATCGGTTGTAGCCCACTTCTTCCCGTGATAAATCTCGGTTTTCATCCGCCCGAAAAACCCCTCACACGCAGAATTATCCGGACTACACCCCTTCTTCGACATCGACCGCGTCAACCCGTAACGCCGCGTAAGCTCAATCCAGGACACAGACCGGTAGTGGACTCCCCGATCCGAATGGATCACGAGTGGATGCTCACTCTGGCCGGCTTGTAGCTCGTTTAGACGCTGGTGCGGGAGGGTTGCCAGGGCGTTTTCAAGGGAGGAATCAGCCAACACTGAGGTTGGGTGTAATCCCCTCGTATACGCCACGACTTTCC
This sequence comes from Actinotignum urematis, assembly GCF_051264595.1. Classification (NCBI taxonomy): domain Bacteria; kingdom Bacillati; phylum Actinomycetota; class Actinomycetes; order Actinomycetales; family Actinomycetaceae; genus Actinotignum; species Actinotignum urematis. The sequence goes on from NZ_JBOZBG010000009.1 coordinate 75,518, forward strand.
CGTCATAACAGTCAATAATCGGGGAGAGATAAACCTTCCCGTTAGCTGCGTGGAACTCGCTGATATCCGTGAGCCAAAGCCGTCCGGGCTCATCAGCGTGGAAGTCACGCTCGACTAGGTTTTCCGGTGCCGGGCTGATCTCCCCGCCGTAACTAGAGTACTTCCGGCGTGCTTTGGCATACCTGACCGGGATTTCCTCTTCCCGCATCAAGCGCTGGATGACTTTCTCCGAGACCACATACCCAAGCTTTCTAAGCGCTAAACGGATACGCCGATACCCATACGTATACAAGCCCTC
>NZ_JBOZBG010000010.1:0-72707 GCF_051264595.1 Actinotignum urematis
TTCACCCACCAACGAGACAAAACCCCAGGCCACAACGTCAATATGAATCACATCACGCCAAAATGAGCCAAGTCAGGCCAAAGAATCCAGCCAGAATTTCCCGCCGTCCCCCGGGCGTTCCAGTTTTTCAACAAGGTTGCAGACCTGCCCGACCAGCGCCTCGCAGGCAGGTGTTATGCGCAGTGGTGGTTCGTAACCGCTCATCTCCCGATGCTATCGAAGCGTCATTCCCGCCACCGATCCACACGCCGAGAAACTGCATAGCAGGACTACGCACCGCGCACGCAAAGGGGCCGCCCCTGATATTTCAGGAGCGGCCCCTTGCGTTAGCCACTCGGCTGCTTGGGTAACCCATTGGAAACTTCCGCAGCCGCGCGGCTGGTTGGGTAGCTTTTCAGCTACCTCAGCAACATTGTGTTACTTCTTGCGGCGGCGAATTGCCACGCTACCCGCACCGGCGGCCAGAAGAGCGAAGACTGCCAGCGATGCCACATCGGCACCGGTCGCGGTCAGGCCCTTGGCCTTCTTGACCTTCTTAGTCTTCGGTGCAGCCTTGCCCGGATCGTTCGGGTTCAACGGGTCGGTGCCGTTCTTGATCTCGTCACCATCATTGATACCGTCACCATCGGTATCGGCCTTATTCGGGTTAGTCGGCTTACCACCATTCTTCACGCCCGTCACCTCGTCACCATCGGTGAGCCCATCACCATCGGTGTCAGGGTTGAGCGGGTCAGTGTTACCAGGCTTGCCGTCCTTATTGAACTTATCGTCCTGGAACGGGTTCTTGGTGCCGTTCACCTCATCACCGTCCGTGATGCCGTCACCGTCGGTGTCCGGGTTCTTCGGGTCAGTACCAATCTTCTTCTCGTCACCATCGGTCAGGCCATCACCATCGGTATCACCCTTATTCGGGTCCGTACCGTTCTTGATTTCGTCGCCATCATTGACGCCGTCACCATCAGTATCGGCCTTATTCGGGTTAGTCGGAGTGCCGTTGTTGTTCTTGCCGGTCACCTCGTCACCATCGGTGAGACCATCACCATCAGTGTCAGGGTTGAGCGGGTCAGTGTTACCAGGCTTACCGTCCTTATTGAACTTATCGTCCTGGAACGGGTTCTTGGTGCCATTGACCTCATCACCATCCGTGAGCCCGTCACCATCAGTATCCGGGTTCAATGGGTCAGTACCGATCTTCTTTTCCTCACCATCGGTCAGGCCGTCACCGTCAGTATCGGGGTTCTTCGGGTCGGTCTTGGTGGCCTTGGAATCATCAACCTTCGGGGTACCATCCTCATTACGAGCAGGCTTACCGTTCTCGTCGATATCCGTACCGGCTTCCTCACCATCGGTCAGGCCATCACCATCAGTATCCGGGTTCTTCGGATCGGTGCCCAGGTCCTTTTCACGACCATCACTCACACCATCACCGTCAGTATCCGGATTCTTCGGATCAGTCCCGTCCTTCTTCTCATCCCCATCATTGATGCCGTCACCATCAGTGTCAGCATTATTCGGGTCCGTGCCGTCCTTGATTTCGTCAGCGTCAGTCACGCCATCGCCATCGGTATCGGCCTTGTTCGGGTTAGTCGGCTTGCCACCGTTATTCTTACCGGTCACTTCGTCACCGTCGTTCACCCCGTCACCATCAGTGTCAGGGTTGAGCGGATCAGTGTTACCAGGCTTACCGTCCTTATTGAACTTATCGTCCTTGAACGGATTCTTGGTGCCATTGACTTCGTCGCCGTCATTGATACCGTCACCATCGGTATCCGGGTTATTCGGGTCGGTGCCGATCTTTTCCTCTTCGGAATCGGTCAGGCCATCGCCATCGGTATCCGGATCCTTGACGGTCACCTTGGAGGTGTCGAGGACCTTATCACCATCCTTGATGGTCACGGTGATCTCAGACTTGTCCTTAGCGCCCGCGGGCACCTTGACCACAACATTGCCATCGGTGCCGATGGTGCAGGTTGCACCGCCGGTTGCTTCACAGGTGGCCGAAGCCGGGATCGGGCCGTTCGCCGGGTCCTTCGTGAGCGTCACGTCCGCACCGGGCTTGCCTTCGCCGTCGTTCCACGCCGGGCAACCATTATTGGAAGCCGGGCCGGCGATGGTGGGGCACTGATCCTGAGCATCGGGCACGCCGTCGTTATCGCCATCCGGGTTCGGAACCGGAGCGGGGGCCGTGACGGTCACCTTGGACTTGTCGAGGACCTTGTCACCATCCTTGATGGTCACCGCAATCTCGGTACCGGGGGTTGCACCCGCCGGAATCTTGACGACGACGTTGCCATCCCCGCCAATAGTGCACGTGGCACCACCGGTTGCTTCACACGTGGCCGAAGCCGGGATCGGGCCGTTGGCCGGATCCTTCGTGAGCGTCACATCGGTGCCGGGCTTACCTTCGCCGTCGTTCCACGCCGGGCAACCATTATTGGAAGCCGGGCCGGCGATGGTCGGGCACTGATCGGCATCCCCGGACACTCCATCCTGATCGGGATCAGGATCAGCAATGGTCACGGTAGCCGTATCCAGGTCCTTACCGTTGGGGTCCTTGACCTTGACAACGATCTGGTCCTTATCCTTCGCATTCGCGTTCGGAGTGACCGTAATCGAGCCATCCTGGTTGAGCTTGGCGGTACCCGGGCCGGTCACCTCAACGGTGGAACCGTCCGGAACCGGGCCACCCGCGTTAGGCAGCTGCGCCGGCTCACTCGGCTTGGTGGTCGTGTCATTCCAGGCCGGGTTATTCGGGGCAAGCACGGTCACCTTGGAGGTGTCCAGATCCTTGCCGTCATTCTTGACGGTCACCGGGATTTCGGTACCGGGGGTCGCACCTTCCGGAACCTTCACGGTGATATTGCCATCCTGGCCGATGGTGCAGCTCGCGCCATTACCCGCAACGCACGTAGCGGTGTTCGGGATCTCGCCGTTAGCGGGATCCTTCGCCAGCGTCACATCCGCACCGGGCTTACCTTCGCCGTCGTTCCAGGCCGGGCACCCGTTATTGGTGGCCGGGCCGGCGATGGTGGGGCACTGGTCTGCGTCGTCGTTCACACCGTCGTTATCGGTATCGGGGTTCGGAACCGGATCCGGGGCCGTCACCGTCACCTTGGGTGTGTGGAGGGTCTTGCCCTCGTTCTTGATGGTCACCGGAATTTCGGTGCCGGGGGCGGTTCCTTCCGGAACCTTGACGACGACGTTGCCATCGGTGCCGATGGTGCACGTGGCACCATTGCCGGCTTCGCAGGTCGCGGTGCTCGGGATCGGGCCGTTCTTCGGGTCCTTCGTGAGCGTCACATCAGTGCCGGGCTTGCCCTCGCCGTTGTTCCACGCCGGGCAACCATTATTGGAAGCCGGGCCGGCGATGGTGGGGCACTGGTCTACGTCGTCGTTCACACCGTCGCGGTCAGTATCGACCGGGGCCGGGGTGGTGACGGTTACCGGAACCTTGACGGTATCGGTGCTGCCATCCGGGTAGGTGACAACAACGGGAACCTCGTAGGGGCCAGCGGCGGTGCCCGCGGCCGGAGTCACCGTAATGGCGCCGGTTTCGGGGTTAACCGTGGCGGTAATCGGGGAGTTCTCGCCGAGCTTGAAGGTGGTCTTCTTGCCCTTCTCCGTCGGAGCGGGGTCAGTTTCAACCTTCTTGGTAGCGAGCTTATCGAAGGTGGGAGCCGGGACCTCAATGGTCTGCCCCGCTTCTACCGTATTGTCCTGCTTGTAATTCGGATCGTAGGTATCGGTGAGCTGCGCCAGCACCTTGACCGGAACCCAGGTCTTGAGCTTGAGCTTGTTCTTGGCGTTGAGCGGATCGGTCACGGTAGCAACCACCGGGATGCGGTAGTCACAGGGAGCCACGTCCGCGCCGGGCTTGACGGTCACCACGCCGGTGGCCGGATCAACAGTAGCCCAGACCTTCGCGCCTTCACCCAGCTCATAAGTCGCATCGGCAGGAAGCTGGTACTTGTTATTACCGGCCTGCGTGAAGCCCTTGGCTTCGCGGGTTGCGTAAGGAGCCTTGCTCTTCTCGGTTTGGGTCTTCTTCACCTGGACGGCGTCGTACTTGACGGGAATCGCGCGCACGATGAAGGAATCGGAAGAAACAGCGTTTTCAGCGGCATACAGAGTTGCCGTGTAGATTTCGCCGTCCTTCGCGTTATCCGGAACCTTGAAGTATGCCTTGCTGGCATCGCTCAGCTTCTTCAGGCCGCCGTTGGTCTGCACAACCTTGCCCTTGGAATCGGTCCACTCGATGCGGTTGGGCAGCGGGGAGAGATCCTTACCGGTCAGCTTGACTTCAGCGGTCTGCCCGGGGAGAGCGTAGTTTTCCTGGGCATCGAAGTTCGTGATATCCAGTTCCACCTGCACGCTGAGCACCAGCGCCAGATTGACGTTGTACCAGTTATTGGTAATCAGATTGACAGCCGCGGAGGTTTGCGGAGTCCACGAAGCATTCGAGTTGAACATGTTGAAGGTCTGGCGCATGAAGGAGGAGTAGTTCGGGACTACTCGCCCGTTCGGGTCCAGGACGTACATGTAAATACGGTCCACGTCCGCGCCGGCATTCTTCGGCAGGCGGATGGTGTACATGCCCTTTTCGTTCGTGGTGGCCGTGTAGGTGCCCTCGATGTAATCGGGGTGCTCGGTGAGCATGTCACGGACCTTGACCTCGCGGTCATTCACGGACGGGGTGGCATTACGCAGTTCCTGGAGCGCAGCCTTGCCCGCGGGGGTCAGCTGCGAGAGCACCACGGTGTAGCCGGAGGCCACCACGTCACCCGAGGTATTGAAGTTCGGGCCGGTGGCGGAGTTGGCAAGATCGCCAGCACCGGATTCGAACCACACCTTGCCGGAAACGGAGTCCCGGGTGGAGAGGGTCACGGCCGGGTCGGTCAGGGGACCCTTGTCATCATTGACCCATTCGTTCTTGGGGCGGGTGAGGTAGTCATTCGGATCGGTGTACATGAACACCGCGGTCCGCTGCATATTGGTGCCGATAAGCGGGAACTGGCCCAGGTTATTGGCCGTCACGCTATTGACGAAGGCACCCGGGAAGAAGCCGCCGGCCTGGCGCACCATGGTGACGGGGTTGCCGGCCGGGTTGGTGAAATCATTAATCCACAGGCGGTAGTACTGGCCAGCAACGGCCTTGTAAAGGTGCTGCTTGCCGGTGTTATCTACCCAGGGCACGCGCAGATCAAAAGCGTAGGCGCCGGGGCCGATCTGGCTTCCGTCGCTCTCGTCAATCGTCTTGACGGTGGTGGAGTAAATCGGGGAGGCCGCGCCGTCGGTATCACGCCACTGGAGGTACACCTTGGTTCCGTCCGGAACCGGGGTTGCACCATTGGAGGTGGTTGCCGGCGTGCCAACGCCGCCGAAGAACGCACGCCCCGAGAGCGTGTTCTTGGCATTACTGGCATCGGTGGTGCTCTTAATCCAGCCGGTCTTGAAAGCATCGGCTTCGATAATGGCATCTTGCTTGAAAGGAATATCCGGTCGGTTAGCGCCAGCTTGGTTCGCGCCTGCTTCGACAGCGGTGTCACCGACATACGTCGGACACTGCGCCGTGGGAGCAGTCGGCGCCGCACCGGAATTACCTTGCGGTGCAGCGTAGGCGATTCCCGAAGCAAACGTCGTCATGAGCGCCGCGGCGGTGAGACCGGCCCACACTTTCGCGCGACGACGATGCCCACCCTTGCGGGACACAGACGCGGAGACTCCGGGCGCCGACTGAGTCGACTCCGTGTGTTGGGACATTATTTCTCCATTAGTAGGTTTATGGATCGTTAGGGTGAAGCATGAGGAGAGCGTCAATTGTGGGAGGGTAGCGCTGGAGTGCCCCCCCCCCCCGCAATTCAACCGACCCTGTCAGCTAAATCGCCTAAACAATTCATGAGCCTAGCACAAAGAGCCGTATTCAATTATTCAGTACCAAAGGTTATATAAACCGCGTAGCAACGCGGCTTCCCTCGCGGAGATAACTAACTTTTTATCAGGCTGTTTCAGAATTATTTACTAAGTATTAACCCGCGGCACCGCGCGGTTTTGAGACGGGCGCTTCGTTGCGCTCGGGCCTGCCTGGCCGCTTTTTCGACGGCGCGGCCGCGCGTCCACCTCGCCATTATGCCGCCCGCGCCGGCGTGAATAATAATACTTTTCCGTAGCGGCGCGGGCCTTCGCTCACCACCCACACCGCCCGGACGGTACTAAAGTCCCGTGCCGGCGCGGCGAAAGGGCGGGCACACGCGCGGTACATTCCCCGATTCACACCACGCCCCGCCGCGTGAATACTTATGTGCCGCCACGGCCCCTACCTGGGGCATCGCTCCGGTAAATGTACCCAATCTCTCGTTTTCTCGGGGCGGCCACCCGCACACAGCACACGCGCAGGTGGCCGCCCCGATCATCGCACCACAGGTCAGGACCTTTGGGCTACTCGCTTATGGATTACTTACCTTGAGCTATTCACCTTCGGATACTCAGCTTCGGATACTCAGCTTCGGGCTACTTTAGAAATCCCAATCGTCGTCGGTGGTATCTTCCGACTCCCCAATAATGTAGGAGGAGCCCGAACCGGAGAAGAAATCATGGTTTTCGTCGGCGGCCGGGGAAAGTGCGGTGAGGATTTCCGGGCTCACCCGCGTTTCTTCGCCGCTGAAGCGCGCCTGGTAGCCAAGGTTCATGAGTGCCTTATTGGCGTTGTAGCGGACGAAAATTGCGACGTCGTCCATCAATCCCACGGGCTCGTAAAGTTCACCGGAGTACTCGAGTTCCATCTGGTAGAGCTTCTCGAGCAGCTCGAAGGTGAATTCTTCCATTTCCGCGCGCCGCGCCTCGCTGCATTCTTCCAGGCCGCACTGGTACTTGTACCCGGAGTAGTACCCGTGCACCGCCTTATCGCGCAGAATGAGGCGGATAAGATCCGCGGTATTCATGAGCTTGCCGCGGCAGGACAGGTAGAGGGGCAGGAAGAACCCGGCGTAGAGCAGCAGCGAGGACAGCAGAGTGGAGGAGACCTTGCGCTTGAGCGGATCATCGCCCACGTAGTGTTCCAGCACCGCCTTGGCTCGCTGCTGGAGCAGCGGATTATCCACGGCCCAGGTGTAAGCTTCCTCGATCTGGGCGCTCGAGGCCAGGGTGGAGAAAATCGAGGAATACGAACGCGCGTGCACTGCCTGCATGAAGGCGATATTGGCGTAGACGGCCTGCTCGTGTTCGGTATGCGCGTCCTGGATCTGACTGATTTCACCAATGCTCGCCTGTACGGTATCCAGCAAGGTCAGGCCGGTGAAGACCCGCATCACGAGGGTCTGCTCCACCTCGCTCATGCGCTGCCAGGAGGGCAGGTCATTGGAGAGCGGCACCTTTTCCGGCAGCCAGAAATTCGCGGTGAGCCGGCGCCACACCTCCAAGTCCTTCTCCTCCGGGACGTAATTCCAGTTGATCGGCCGGAAAGGCCCCTCGGGATGCTGGATGTACTGCGGCGGCATAAAGGAACGCAGGGTGTAATGCCGTCCATCAGGTGCGCTCATGACTTCTCCAATTTTCATCAAAACACTAGATATTGTGGTCACTTCAATTTAGACCACTAGATATAGTGTCGCATTGTGGGCGCCTAGGACTTAAGGCTCGCCGCAGTGGTGTATGTCATAACGACGACGCCGCTCCTTTCCCGCGAGCACCCGAGCCACGAAAAACACCCCCGAGCCGGCCGGAAACCAACTCGGGGGTGCGCTACGCGATAAGCGAGATTTACTTCTTCTCAACCAGGGCCACGAAGCGGTCAATATAGCCGCGCACGAAGTCCGCGGTATCGGCCTTGAGCTTGCCGGACTCCTCGAAGAGTTCCGGGGAGCGCCCCAGGAACACTTCGGGCTGGCCAGGCATGGGCATATCGAAGTAGGAAAGGGCCAGGCGCAGGTTCTTCTGCGAGCTGTAGCCACCCATCCGCCCCACCGAATGGCTGATAATGCCGGCCGGCTTGTTCTTCCAGGCCACATCGCTATTGGGCTTGGAGCCGATGTCCACGGCGTTCTTCAGGCAGGCCGGCACGGTGCGGTTATTTTCCGGCGTGACGAAGAGGATGCCATCACTGGCCTTAATGGTTTCCCGGAAGCTGGTGTAGCTTTCCGGCAGGGGTACGTCCGTCACAGCTGCGTCGTCGTAATCGAAGTTGTAGAGCGGCAGGTGACCGATCTCCACAATCTCCACCTGGTACCCTTCGGGGAAATAGCCGGCCACTTCGCTCGCGATTTTGCGCGCGTAGGAACCGCGCCGCAAACTACCCACCAGAATTGAAATCTTCATAAGTATCCCGCGCTTTTCACTCGTATATTGACTGGGTGTGCCGCGCCCGGCCGCCGCCACAGGCGCCGAAGCGGACGCTGCCACCATCATAGGCTAGGCCCGCTTGCGGGTATACAGCACCACCCCACCCACGCAGAGGAGGGCCAGGGTAACCGAGAGCGGGTCAATCACCTCGGAGCCGGAATGCGCGAGGTTATTGCCGAGCTTCTTGCCTTCGCGTTCCAGCTGGGCGATTTGCTCGGCGGAAAGTTCGCAGGGCTGGCCATCCGCGGTGCGGCCTTCCCACACCGTTTCGGTACCGCCGCCGCTCGAACCGAACCACTGCTGGCCCACCAACTGCCCGAAGGTACCCGATTCGAAAACGGCCATCTTGCCGGGGCCGGACACGCTGGTGACGCTCAGGGTGAGCTCGCCGGTGGTCGCTTCGCGGAAGCTGGGATGCTGGGTATTCGCGCCGAGCCACGGCACTCCGGAGACCTGGCTGGAAGAAATCATGTAGATGCGCTCACCGGCGCTCGCCACGAAATCAATACCGGCCGGGGCGGTGGTGGCCGCGGCCTCCCCCAGCCCGAAGCTCAGGGAAGCCGGGTCGAGCCACTGCCCGGAATTATCGTCCTTGACGGCGGCGCGCAGCTGCCCGCCGTCCACCACCGCACCCAGGTCGTAATGGCCGCTATTGGCGTTGCCACTTCCCCCGACGTTGAAGGTGAGGGTAGTGGTGGTTGACAGGCGGGTGCCGTCCGTTGCGGTGGCGTTGAGGGCCAAGCCCACCGTGTAGGTGCCCGGCTGGGTGAAGACCCAATTGGGGTGCACATGGGTATTGGCCGGTATCTTATGCGAACCGCTGGCACCGCCGCTCGCGGCGCGCTCCACCGGGGTAGGGATGCACACCGGCGCGGCGGGCGCTTGCGGGGCTTGGCCGGCCGGGGCTTGGGGTGCTTGGCCGGCCGGCGCCTGGGGTGCTTGCCCCGTGGGGGGCTGGGGCGCCTGCGTAGCGCCGCCGTTCGGCGCCGGGGTGCCGGGCGTGCCGTTAGCCCCGCCAGTCGCACCGTTGGCACCGTTCCCGCCGTTGGCGCCGTTCGCACCACTTCCCCCCTTGCCAGCTCCCGGGGTGGATCCGCCGCCCGGGGTAGCGGTATTGCCCGGCGCGCCAGCGGCACCGTCGTTCCCACTATCGTTCCCACTACCGGAGCCACCGTTATCGTGACCCTGCGCGGCCGCAATCGCGGCGTCACCCACCGCCCAGGTGTAGGTGCGGGCGGGCGCGGTGAGGGTACCTCCGGGGGTATCCACTTCGGCGCGCACCGTCATGCGGTAGGTGCCGGGCGCGGAGAAGAGCCAATTAGCGTGCTGGTGCGCGGGTTCGGGCTGGGCGATCACGCTGCCCGGCCCCATCTGGAAGATTGGGGCGCCGGCGGCGTCGCGCAGAATCGGGTTGAGGGTGGCGAAATTCGTTTCCCATAGGAAGACCTTGCCGGGGCCTTCGAGCTGCTCCACCACGAAACGTGCCGCGGTGCCGCCGAGCTGGCGCGCCGCCCCGGAATCCCAGCCGGGCCATACAATTCCGGGCTGCTGCACCTGGTCGAGCAGAAAGCCGGGTGTACCCAGCTGCGGAACCTCGGCGGATTTGCTAATGAACGTTCGCTCCACTACCCCGATCACGGTTTCTTCGGGGGCGCGCTCCACCCCGGTACCGGTGGCGTCTTCTTTGAGATTGAGGGAGATGGCGCCATCTGCACCCGCGGCAATATTGAAGAGGTCCATATGCCCGGAGGTGAGAACGGTGGACTGCCCGGCCCCCGCCCCCGCGGGCGCTGCCGGCGCCGGTGCGGCCTGGGCGGCAGGAAGGAATGCTCCCCACCCGGCCAGGAGCGCCGCCATGGCGCCCGCCAGCCCCGCCGCAGCACGCCGTGTGAGTGCTGTCATGACTTTCCTTTCCTTGCGGTACTTGCGCCACCTAGCCTATTTGATAACAATAATGATTATCAATAAGGGGTGATGCGGTTGTCTCTCACCCGGACTGCCGCACACCGAAACGGAAAGAGACAGAATGGCACGACGCTTCCTCGCGGCCCTGGCCGCCGCCGCACTCACCGCCGGGATAGCTCCGGCCGCCGCGGCCGCCCCGGATGACGGAAAGATTGTCACAACGACGGCGCACGTTGATGCCCCCAAGGTTTTTTGGGAAAACGGTACGTTCGTGCTGAAAAACGAAGCCTATGACGAGTTGTATCCGCTGGAGAAGACCGTCAATTGGGTGGGGCGCGGCTACGCGCGCTCCGGCTCGAATCAGGGCGGGCAGCAGTACATTTTCCTCCCCCCGGATAACGAGGCTTACGGGCATCTGCGCAAGGTGGCCGAGCGCTGGTATTCCGCGCCGGGTATGCCCAGCGGCCCCTTCCCCATCTGGGCCGGTTTCGGTGCGGATGCCGCCATTCCAGTGGAGCAATTCCGCAACGGCACTTTCGCGCTGGAGCTGACCAAGTTCGACGGCCCGGGGCGCATGGAAGCCTTCATGACCAATATGGACCTCTACCTCCCGCTGTTCTCCAGCCACGAGACGGGGCGGCGGGTCTCCTACCTGGTGCCCGGCAGCCACACCCATAACGAGACCGCTTTTACCAAGCCGGGGCGCTACACCCTGACCTATCGCGCCATCGCGCGCGGGGTGGACGGCAAGATTATCGCCTCGCAGGAGATTCCGTTTGTGTGGCAGGTGGGTGGCACCCGCCCCGCCAAGGAAGCGGGCCCCGATCTGGCTACCGCGTTCAATGCCGCCCCCACCGGGGATACCTCCGGCTACCGTTTCTCCCTCGCCCCGTACGAGGGCCGCGAGCACGACGCGGATGACCAGCTCACCGAGCTGCGTTTCGATGCCGGTTCGGAAACGGTGGCGGGGAAGGTGCAGTTCTTCCTGGATGGTTACTTCTTGGCTGAAGTCCCGGTGGAGAAGGGGAAGGCGCGCTGGGCGGAGATGATCGGCTCGGGCGCCTCGAATTTCCAGGCGGTTTTCGTGCCCGCCACCCCGGGAACGCAGGGCGCGGCCGGCGCGCCCAAGGCCGACGGCGCAGCCAATTCGGCTCCCGGCGCTCAGGCCACCACCGGGGCCCGCTGGATATCCGCCCCGGTCTCCTACGCCTTCGGGGCGGCCGAGGCCAGCACCTCGGAGAGCGCCGCGCAGCTGCCCGAGCCCCATTCGCAGGATCCGGCGCCGGCCATGGAGGGCGGGGAGTATACGCCGTCGTCCTTCGATTACACGGTACGCACGGAAAAGACGGCCACCGGAAACGTAACCACCTCGGTTGCTTTCGCGGATCCGAAGGTGCGCGCGTACGTGCACGGCGGCTACTACGCGAAACCGGAGGATAAGTACCCGGATTGCGAAGTGAATATGGTGACGGATTCGCGCGGCGTGGCCACCGTAACCCAGGGTGATTCCTGGTGCGAGGGCTACCACCTCAAGCTCAGCATCGACCCGCATCCGGAAGTGAATATGAGCGCGGCGGCGGACGCGCGTTTCGGCACCATGGACCTGAGCGCCCCGCAAAGCTATTCCGGGCGGCTCGCCGCCGCTCCCGCGATTGGTACCGGCACCCAGCCAGCCCCCGAGCCGCAGCCCGAACCGGCGCCGGGGCCGGGGCCTGAGCCCGGGCCGAACCCAGGTCCGAATCCTGCGCCAAACCCGAACCCGGGACCGAATCCCGGCCCGAATCCGCCCGCGCCGGCGCCTACACCTTCTGTGTCGCCTAGCGCTCCCGCACCAGCCCCCGCACCGCAGCCCGCCCCGTCGCGCACCATTTTGCGCCGCGGCCACGTGGACCTGCAGGCGGTGCCGGGCGAGGGCGGCCCGGGCGTTACCCTCAAGGACGACACCCTCGAGCACGCCACCACCTCGGTGCAGCGCGATGTGAGCACGGTGGCGCTGGCGGTTCCTGATTCGGCGAAGTCCCCGCGGGCGAAGGGCGCGGCTTTTGATTTCCTCGGCGCGGAGGGCGAGCGGCTCTACCAGCTGCCCCAGAACTGGGATCGTTCGCATATTTGGCCCGGGTGGTCCACGGAGAGCTACCGCAAGCCCACGCGTTTCCACGTGGAGCCGGAGTCGATTCCGGCGGGCGCGCAGTATCACGCCTACGCGCTGAGCGGCTTCGGGAACGTGGATCGCCTCTTCGACGCCTCGCGCACCGCCCTTGACCTGCCCGATCCCACGCACCAGCACGCCGGTTGGGCCTTCACGCAGCCGGGCGTGTACGTGTTGCGGGTGTGGTACGACGACGCCGCAGCCGCGCCGGAAAATTCCGGCGCGGGCGGGGCCAATCGGGCGGGCCGCCTAGTTTTCTTGGTCGGGGATGAGACGATCGCCGGTTACGAGCAGGGCATCGTGAGCATCCCCGGCGATCCCACCGCTCCCGAACCGGGCGGTGCGGATCATCCCTCCGCGGATCCGAATCCGGGCGGCAACCCCGGTGGCAACCCGGGCGGCACCGTTAATCCGGATGGTGCGCCCACGCCGGGCGCCACTCCCGCACCGCAACCGTCGGCCGCACCCGGAACCCCGGGCGGCATTAGCACACCGAACCCGAATCCGCAGCCGGGTACACCCGGCCCCGGAACTAATCCCGGGAATAAGCCGCTAACTCCGGGCGGGCCGCCCGCGCCCGCCCCGCTTCCGGAGAATCCCGGGGCGAAGGTGCTGCCACCGAGCGGCAACGCACCGCTCGGCCCCGGTGGCGGCGCCACCCTCACGGGCAACCGGGTAGTTGGCGCACCACAGGCCGGTGGCGGCGGGGCACCGCGTCCCCTTTCCCCCGCTCCGGCGAAGGCCGGTGGGCCAGCAGCCGGTAAAGCGACCGCCCCCTCCGCCACTCCGTCGGCGAGTGCCACGCCCGGTGCCGGCACGCCCTCCGGTTCCGCCTTCGTTGGTATGCCCAATGGCGCGGCGGGCCAGGGTAACCAGGCGGCTGCTGGTGCGAATGCGGATGCTTCGGCAAGCGGCTGGGATCGGAGCATTAAGCTGAGCACCCTGGCGAAGATCATGGGCGTCATCGCTTTGTGTGCCCTGTGCCTGGGCGGCGGCGTCGCCCTGGAACGCCACCGACGCAAGTAACGCTCCTATAAACGGACCGGGCCACTAAGGCCCCCTACACCCCGGCGCACCCGAGACCGGATGCGCCGGGGTGTAGTCTGTTTTTGGCTGGGCAAAGGCGTCGGCCATACGTGAAGGAGATGATCTCAGGTGAGTGAGAAGATTACCCAAACCGCAGGCCGCGACCAGCTGGGAGATTTCACCCCGCTTTTTGCCGAGCTCAATGACGATGTTCTTTTTGGGCGGGTGTGGAATCAGCCCGAGCTGTCTCTCAAAACGAAGTGCGTGGTCACGGTGGTGGCTCTCATGGCCTCCGGTATCACGGATTCTTCGCTGCGCTATCACCTGGAGAACGCCAAGAATCACGGGGTGACTCGGGAGGAGATCGCCGCGATTATTACGCATGCGGCCATGTACGTAGGCTGGCCGAAGGCTTGGGCGGTTTTCAATCTGGCGAAGAATGTGTGGAGTGTTGATACCGAGGTTGCGGGTGCGGATGGTAGCGCTGGCTCCAATCCTGGCACGGATGCGCTGAGCGCCAAGGAACGCCACGCGCGCGAATGCCTCTTCCCCATCGGCGCACCCAATGACGGTTTTGCTCAGTATTTCATCGGGCAGAGCTACCTCACGCCGGTTTCCACCAGCCAGGTCCCCATGTACAACGTGACGTTCGAGCCGGGCTGCCGCAATAACTGGCATATTCACCACGCCTCCAGCGGCGGCGGCCAAATCCTTATCTGCGTGGCCGGCCGCGGATTCCACCAGGTCTGGGGCCAGCCGGTGGAAGAAATGCTGCCCGGGGATGTGATCAACGTTCCGGCGGGCACCAAGCACTGGCACGGAGCCGCACCCGATAGCTGGTTCTCCCACCTGGCTGTGGAAGTTCCCGGCACGGATACCTCCAACGAATGGCTCGAGCCGGTGAGCGATGCGGAGTATGCGCGGCTGACTGTGCGAGGCTAACCGCCCAAAATTCACACCTCATCCATCGAAGATTACCGGGCGAGTGGTATTTTTCTGAGCTGTACTTCGCATGTACGACATATGCACTACAGCTCTGAAAACACATGCCCCCGCAGGGTGTGATGTGATTATTGAGGTCAGTGGGAAAATACCATCATCGGGATTGCCACGTGAGGAATCTGGACCGCTTCGAAAGCACATCAGCATTAACGGGGTGTGGGTGCGCACCGCAGAAATCTGCAATACGCACCCACACCTATGTAAATATGCCTACGCGTGCGGCAGTCACACCCGCCGCCCGCGCACCCGCTCCGCGAGCGCGCCGCGCGAAGAACTACGCCTTCTGCTTCTCCACCAGGGTCTGCAAAGCCTTGGTGTCCAAGCCGGAGAGTTCATCCACGAGCAGCTGGCGCTCCAGGCGCTGGAGATCGCGTAGCGGCAGCTCGGACAGGCGCGCGATAATCTCCTGGCGCTCGTCGTCCGGGGCGAGCTGCGGTGCCGGAGCCGCGCTGGGAGCCGAAGCACCCGCGGTGGCAGAGCCCCCGCCCTTGGGTACCGTCGTCGTAATAGAAACAATGGCGAGCAGCAAGAACACCAAAGAAACACCCAAGGCGACCATCGCGGCCAGGCGAATCGAGGAGTTATCCGTACGCCCGGACATCGCGATCACGTCCGGCACCGGGGCGCCCTGCAGCCCGTAGAAGACCGCCAGCGAAATCGCGGTACCGATCGCCCCGCCCAGCGAGGAGGCCATCTTGTAGATACCCGAACCGGAACCGGCCTGGGAAGCCGGCAGGTTCGAGAGCGCCGCGTCCGTGGACGGGGTGGCGTAGAAGGCCAAGCCCAGACCGAAGAGGCAGTAGGCGATTACCGCCATGAGCACGTACTGGCCGATAAGCAGGTGCGTGGTCATGAGCAGCCCGCAGGCCACGATGGTGATGAGGCAGCCCCAGATCATCGGCTTGCGCGGCCCGAAACGCTGGAGGAGTTTCTCGCCGATACGGATGAAGGCGATAATGCACACGCCGTAGCCCAGCGAAAGCAGGCCGGCATCGAACGCGGTGTAGAGCGAACCGTCCGCCTTGTGCCCGGCCAGCTGGATGACCTGCTGGCTAATAATGAGCATGCCGATGGTGCCGTTTACCAGGAAGTTGGAGATCGTGGCACCCGTGAAGGTGGTGTTCTTGAAAAGCGCGAAATCAATGAAGGGGTTCGCCTGCTTGCGTTCCCACCCGAAGAAGAGCGCGTAAGAAACCACCGCGAGCGCGGTGAGCAGGAGCGTTGCCGCGCTGCCCCAGCCGAGTTTCGAGCCGTAGAGCAGCACGATCATGAGTCCGAGGGTGCCGGCGATGAAGAGCACCAGGCCGATGGCGTCGAAGCTCTTGCGCGGGCCGGTGCTTTCCACCCGGTTTTCCGGGGTGCCCAGGATCATGAGGAAGGCGAGCACGGAAATAATAATCGAGGCGATGAAGATTCCGCGCCAGCCCACGAATTGCACCACGGTGCCGCCGAAGATCGCGGCCAGGCCGGAGCCACCCCAGGAACCAATCGACCACATGGACACCGCGCGCTGGCGGGCCGGGCCATCCCAGTAGGCCTTCACGAGGGCCATCGAGGCCGGCATAATGCAGGCCGCGCCCAGGCCCTGGATCGCGCGCCCGGTCAGCAGCAGCGGCAGCGCCACGCCCCCGGCCGCGAAAATGAGCAGCAGCGAACCGGCCGCGTTGAGCACAATCCCGAGGAGGGTGATGCGTACGCGCCCGATTTTATCGGCCAGGCCGCCCATGAGCACCATGAAGAGGCCGGAGAACAGGCCGGTAATGGACACCGCGAGGTTCATCCCGGCCGCGTCCACGTTACCGAGGTCCTCCATAATATTGGGTGCCACGGTGGCGGCAGTTCCGGCGAATAGCCAGAAGGTCACCACCGCGAGGACGATGCCCCACAGCAGTTTTTCGGTGCCGCGGTAGCCGGTTTCTTGCGGCGGGTTACCGGCCGGCGCCTTTGCGCCATTGGTGGTAGCCATAGTTTTATCCTTTGTCATCGTGGAAATGTGGTCCCGCTAGTCCCGCGCCAGCCAGGCGAGCGCGGCAACGGCCGCGGCTTCGGTGCCGGTGGCGAGGGTGGGTTGGAGAACCGGCCCGAAGGCGGGGTTGTGATTGGGGTAGGTGGGCGCGCCTTCCGCGAAACCACCAAAGCCCCAGTAGGTGTAGGGAATCCCGAAGGCGTCCGGGATCACGCTGAAATCTTCGGAAGCCGATACTTCGCCGCAGTCCATCACGCGCTCTTCCCCGAAGTGTGCCAGGAATGCCTGGGTGACCTTGGCGGTAGTTGCGTCGTCGTTATTAGTAAGCGGGTAGGAATCGTAGATCTCAAATTCCGGTGCCTGCGGGGCGCGGGCCGCTTCGCATTCGGCCGTGATGGTGCGCTTAATGCCATCAAGGAGCTGTTCGCGCACGTCCATGTCGTACGCGCGAATATTAATAAGCAGGGTGGCCGTGTCCGGAATAATATTTGATTTGCTTCCGGCGTGGATGGAGCCCACGGTCAGCACCGCCATCTTGAAGGGATTAATTTCGCGCGCCACCACGCTCTGGAGCCGGGTCACCACGGCGGCGGCCAGCACCACCGGGTCGATGCTCAGATGCGGCATGGAGCCGTGCGAGCCCTTCCCGTGCAGCGTCACCTTAACGGAAGCACCGGTGGAGAGAATCGCCCCGGCGTGGGTGCCGACCTGCCCCGCGCGCATCGGCCCGGCCAGCACGTGCTGCCCCAGAGCCACATCCGGCGCCGGAATCTTATCGACCAGCCCGTCGGCCACCATGGAGCGCGCCCCGGCCGCGGTTTCTTCCCCGGGCTGGAACAGCGCGATATAGGTGCCGGCCCAGGCCTCGCGATTTTCCGCGAAAATACGGGCCGCACCCAGGGCGCAAGAAATATGGAAATCGTGGCCGCAGGCGTGCATGGCCGGGACTTCATTGCCGTCCGCGTCCGTGCGCGTCTGCGTGGATGCGTACTCAAGCCCGGTCGCTTCCTTGACCGGGAGCCCGTCAATATCGGCGCGGAACAGCACCGCGGGCCCCTCCCCGTTTTCCAGCACGCCGACGACGCCGCCGCCGATCCGCTGCGTTGCGTACCCGAGGCGCGTCAGTTCCGCGTCGATAGTGTCACACGTTTCTTTTTCCTGCATAGAAAGTTCGGGATGCTGATGCAGGTGGACATAAAGCTCTTCTTGCCAGGAGGTGAAAGAATCCACCGCCTCTTTAATGTTGATCATGAATCACCTTTCCGCCAGGATAGGGCGGGACCGCCATCGTTGCGAATGCGTGGAAGTAGCGGCCGGCCCTATCTGCGCCTTGTGCCCGGCTCACGCGCCGGGTCTACTTCAGATAGTAGCGGTAAAAGCACCTCGCGTGCCGCGCCGGTACGCTTAATGCATGGCTACTATTTTTGTGCGGTGCGACGACGCAGCCGCGCCCACGCTCACTTTCGACACTCAGGCCGGTGGAGCGAATGCGGCCCCGTTCGGGGAAGGCGATGTGCTCCTCGATATTTCCTGGTCTTCCCTCAATTACAAAGATGCGCTGTGCTTGAAAGGGGACCGGGGTGTGGCGAGGGTCAGCCCGCTTATTCCCGGTATTGACGCAGTGGGGACGGTGCGGGAGGCCGGCCCGGATAGCCCGGTGCGCCCGGGGCAGCTGGTCAGTGTGAACGGGGCGGGTCTGGGTGAATTCCGGCACGGTGGCTACACCCAGCAGTTGCTGGTGCCCGGGGAGGCGTGCGTGCCGGTGCCGGAAGTTTTTAGCGCCGCGCAGGCGGCGGCCCTGGGAACGGCGGGGTATACGGCGGCGTTGTGCGTGCTGGCACTCAGTGATCACGCGGTGAAGGACGGCCCCGTTGTGGTGACCGGGGCGAGCGGCGGGGTGGGAAGTATTGCGCTCCACCTCCTCGCGCGGCTTGGCTATGAGCCGGTGGCGTTGACCGGGCGGGCGGAGCGCTTCGGGGATTTCCTGCGCGGGCTCGGGGCAAGCGAGGTGCTTTCGCGCTCGGAATTTGAGGAACCTTCCGCCCGGCCGCTACAGAAGAGCCGCTTTGCGGGCGGGGTGGATACCGTGGGCGGGCAGGTGCTCGCGAATCTGCTGGCGCAAATCCGCTGGGGCGGGACGGTGGCCGCCTGCGGCCTGGCCGGCGGAACCGCGCTGCCCACCACGGTGCTGCCCTTTATTTTGCGGGGCGTCACTCTGGCCGGGGTGGATTCGGTACGGGCCCCGCGCGAGCTGCGCCTGCGCGCCTGGGAGCTGCTGGCCGAGCACGTGGATACGGGCGTGCTCGATTCCCTCACCCACGTTATTGAGCTGGAGGAGGTTCCCGCAGCTGGGCGCGAGCTGCTGGCCGGTCAGCGTTACGGGCGCACGGCGGTGCGGGTCAACCCGTAGCGGCTAAAATAGTGAAATATGATTGACCAGCGCACTGAAGGCTCAAAGGTTTCTATTATTGGCGCCGGGGCGGTGGGAACTTCCCTCGCCTACGCCATGCTCATTAAAGGCGTGGCCCGGCATGTTGTTCTCCAAGATATCAACGCACAAAAAGTGCATGCCGAAGCTCTCGATCTTATGCACGGTGGCCAGTTCATGCCGACCGCCAAAATTGAGGGCACCGATAACGTGGAGGCCACCGCGGATTCCGATGTTATCGTCATTACCGCCGGGGCACGCCAGCGGCCGGGCCAGTCCCGCTTGGACCTTGCGGGCGCGAGTGTGGCAATGATGCGCTCCATTGTTCCCCCACTTGTTGAGCTCTCCCCCAACGCGATTTTCGTCGTCGTCGCCAATCCTGTGGACGTAGTCACCCAAGCCGTCCTCAAAATCTCCGGGCTGCCGCCCGCGCGCGTTTTCGGGACCGGTACCGTGCTGGATTCCTCGCGGCTGCGCCAGCTCATTTCGCAGAAGTTCCACGTGGCGACCTCGAATGTGCACGCCTACATGTGCGGCGAACACGGGGATTCCGAGACTCCCATGTGGTCGATGGCTTCGATTTCCACGGTGCCGATCCGCGAATGGGAGCTGCGTTCCGGCCCGGTCACCGATGAACTCCTCGACGGTATCGCCGACCGCGTCATCAACGCCGCCTACGAAGTGATCGAAGGGAAAGGCTCCACGAATTACGCCATCGGGCTGGCGGCCTCCCGGATTATCCAGGCGGTGCTGCGCGACGAACACGTGGTGCTTTCCGTTTCCCGGCTTATGACCGGCTGGAACGGGATTTCCGGGGTGTGCATGTCCGTGCCCACCATCGTGGGGGCGCGCGGCGCGATCCGGCAGATCGATATGAAGCCCTCGGATGCGGAACTGGAATCTCTACGGGCCAGCGCCGCGCAGATTCGCGAAGCGCTTTCCAACCTCGAGGGTATGGGCGACGACGCCTAGGAGGCACGCGGTACTCACCCGAGCATCGGACTCGGTGGGCGTAACAGCGGGAGGGGTATGACGGGCGCGAATACGGCGGGCACCGAGGCGGTGAGCATCGCTGCGGCAAGCGTCGCGGACCTGAGCCGGCCGGCCGATGAGCTCGCCCCGCTGCTACTGGGCGCGATGATAGGCGACGGCACCGTGGCGGTGCGCCTGACCGAGGTGGAAGCCTACCTCGGGGCGAGCGATCCGGCCTCGCATGCTTTCGCCGGGCCCACCCCGCGCGCCCGGGTCATGTTCGGGCCACCCGCCCACCTCTATGTCTATCTCAGCTACGGCATCCATCGCATCGGCAATATCGTCTGCGGGGCGGATGGCCAGGCCAGCGCGGTACTTTTGCGCGCCGGCGAGGTCGTGGCCGGGCTGGAGGAAGCCCTGATGCGCCGGACTCGGCCAGGCGCCGCTCCGCCCGCGCGCCAGGCCCTGGCGCGCGGGCCGGGCAACTTGGGCCAGGTGCTAGCTTTGGATACCTCCATGAGCGGGCTGCCGCTGACGGTGCGGGATACGGATGGCGGGGTGCTCGCTCCCGCCGGATTGGCGGGGCGGGCGCTGTGGCTGGAGTTGCCGCCGGCGCCGCTGCCCTACCGGGCGGGTCCCCGCATCGGGATTTCCCGAAATAAAGAGGCACCGTTGCGCTTCTGGCTGCCCGGGGATCCCACCGTCAGCGGGCGGCGCTGAGCAGGAAGACCGCGACGGAGCGCGCTGGCACAGTAACGGTGCCGCTGATAAGCGTGGCGGCGCGAACTGCGTCGTCGTACCCATAACGCTGAATGGGCGAAAGCTCATAGGTTTCCGTGACGCCCTCAATTTTTTCCGTGATGGGGCGCGGGGAGGCGTTGAAGGCGATGATGATGCCGTCGAGCTGCGGATCGATATCCGGGCCGGCGGTGTCGTCGATGCGCATGATGATGAGGCCGGGGGTGGCGCCTGGCCCACCGTTGGGGAAACTCACTTTCGCGCGGATGAGATCCGCGCTTCCCAGGGTGATGAGCGGGCTGGAATGGCGCAGGCGCAGCAGGTCGCGGGCGATGGCTTCCGTGCGGGCAATCTGTTCCGGGCTGGGGCGCAGTTCGGGGCGCGCCAGCAGCGGCCGGATGACCGGCCAGGATGCTTCGTTGCGGCTGGCGGGCGGGAGGCCCACCCCGAAATTATTGCTCTGCCCGGAGAAATCCAGGCGGTTGAAATGGTCCCCGGAATTGTAGGAATCCCGGTCCAGGGACTTCGAGCGGAGCAGCTCGGTGCCCGCGTGCCAGAAAGCCGGCGCCTGGCCGAGCGCCACCGTGGCCAGGGAGAGCAGCGCCATTCGGATGCGGTCATCGGTGCTCAGGGAGAGCGGCAGTTTGTAGGCGCCACTATCCCACAGGGTTTCGTTATCGTGCGCGTCCACGTAGTTGACGGCTTCCTGGGGTTGGGAGGCGAAACCGGCGGGCCGCCCGCCGTAATCCAGCTCAGCGCCGCTTTTCCACTCCCCGGTGTGGGTGCGGAAGCGAAAATCGCGCAGGGCCCCGGCCAGGGAGAGTTTGACCAGGTCGGTGGCGTGCCCGAGGCGTGCGCGATTCTCCTGCGGAGAACACGGGCTGTGGCCATTCGGGTCGGTGAACAGACCGGTGCCGTAGCCCTGGTGGTGGCGTTTATCGGAATCGAAAGGCCCGCCGCCGTGGACGGCATCGCGCAGGCGATCATTGAAGGCCCCGATCCCGGTGCCGTTCAGCTCCAGCTGGGTGGCCTGGCGGAACCGCGTGTTATCGGCCACCTCCCCGAAATTCCAGCCCTCCCCGTAGAGGTAGATACGCGCGCCGTCGATACCGTCGCGCTCCACCGTGAGGGCATCGAGAGCTGCCCGCACCGCCTCCATATTTGCCCGCGTATGGTGGCCCATGAGGTCGAAACGGAAACCGTCCACGCGATAGTGCTTGGCCCACAGCACCACCGCATCGACCATGAGTTTTTCCGCCATGAGATTTTCGGTCGCCACATTCGGGCAGCACGTCGACGTTGCGACGGCACCGCGCGCGTCCAGCCGGTAATAATAACCGGGCACCACTTTATCGAGGACAGAGGCCGGCGCCCCGCCCGCTGCGGCCGTGTGGTTGTAGACCTGATCTAGTACGACGCCGAGGCCAGCCGCATGCAGCCCTCCCACCATGGCACGGAACTCTTCGATGCGCGCCCCGCCATTGGGCTCCACCGCGTAGCTACCTTCCGGTGCCAGGTAGTGGAACGGATCGTAGCCCCAGTTATAGGCATCGGAATCCGCCACCGCGCTCACGGCCTGCTGCTGGGCCGGGGAATCCGGGGCGGCCGGCGGGATCTGCGGGATCTTCTGGTTCTCGGGGCGTTCGGGAATGGTGGCAATATCAAAGGTGGGGAGGAGGTGCACGGTGGTCATCCCGGCTTCCGCCAGGGCGCGCAGGTGGCGCATCCCGGCCGAGTCCGGCAGCGTGAACGCACCGTATTTTCCGCGCAGGTGCTCGGGAACGGTGGGATCCGACATTGAAAAATCACGCACATGCAGCTCGTAAATGGTGTGGGCGGCCGGGTTGGTGAGGGTGCGCTGCGGGGCGGTGCGCCAGATTTCTGGCTGGTAGGCCGGGTCGTTCAGATCCACGAAGACGGCGCGCTCGGAATCCACCGTGAGGGCCACCGCGTAGGGGTCGGTCACCCGGTAAGTCACCACGGTGCCCGCCCGGGGTTCCACAACCTCGACCTCGAAAAGATAGCTGGCGTTCTTCCAGGCCGGGGTGCCATGCACGTGCCAGATACCCAGCTCATCGCGGGTCATGGCGTGCGTGGTGGTGCGCGAGGCGGCGGTGCGGGTGGCGTCGCGCGCGGCGGCGGTGCACGCAGCGGCGCCAGTGACGGGGCCAGCGGGCCCCGCACCAGCGCCGTCGCCCGCACCCGTCACCACAATACGAACCTGGCGGGCGGTGGGCGCCCACAGCGCCACCGCGGGCGTATCCCCATTCCACGTAACCCCGAGGCGCGCCTGGCGGGCACCCGCATAAAGATCATCAATCATCCCGGCGATCTGCACCCCGGTCAGGGCGCTCAGTTCACCGGCACCAGTGTGGCGCGCCACCAGGAGCTGCCCGCGCAGGGCCTCGCGCAGCTGGTGGGACGGCACGCCGCTCAGGCGCAGCGCGGCATAGCCGGCCAGATGAGCGCGCGTGGGAATGGCCGCGGCCGGGATACCTCCCGGGTCCGCCGTGAGGGCGCAAAGCCGCTTGACGCCGAGCTGTTCTGCGCGCCTATCGCCACGCGCACTGCCCCCGAGCACCCCAGCCCCATCCGGGCAGGCCCACAGCTCAAAGCTGTCGCCCTCCGCGATCTGCTCCGCGGGCCAGGCAATCAACGAGCGGTTAACCGATTGCGCGAGGAACTCCCCCGAGCCGAAAAGCGCCTCAGAACTCCAGTGGTGGGTCATGGTGATCTCCTGTGATCGGCAAAATGGGAGCGGTGCGGATACGCGCGGGGACGGTGCGTGAACGGCGCCCGTAGGGAGGGGCAATGCGCGGCCAGTTTATCCGGTGGCAGAACTCACTCACAAGGTGAACGCATATCCGCACCGCCCACCCCAGGAATTAATATGGGCGGCGAGGAGGTATCCGATATGACATCCGAATCCGAATCTGCGCCCCGCCTGGTGGTGGGCGCGGCCCTCGTCGCCGACCTCACCAATCCCAGCGGCGTGCTGGCCACCCAGCGTTCCTACCCTGAATGGGCGGACGGCCTGTGGGAATTCCCCGGCGGCAAAGTGGAACCCGGGGAAACCCCGCGCGAGGCCCTGCACCGGGAGATTTCCGAGGAGCTAGGCTGCGGTATTGATATCGGCCGGCAACTGGCCAACCCCGATAGCCCGGACGGCTCCTGGGACCTGAGTTCCGGGGAGCATAACGCCGGGTTGCGGATGATGGTGTGGCTGGCGCGGCCCTTCGGGGAGATCACCCTGGGCCCGGCGCACCGCGATGCCCGCGTCCTCACCGCCGCGGAGCTCGATAGCGTGAAGTGGCTGCCCGGCGATATTCAGATTCTGCCCGTGCTGCGCGCCGCCCTGAGTGGGCGCTAGCCGAAGGCCACGGCGGGGCCACGTAGGGCAGGCTTCCTAGCTGCGCCGTCGTACCTAAGATGACGCACGGCGCGCGGTGCCGTAACCTAGGAGGACAATCCCCAGCACAAGGAGTACGCATGAAACACGGCGCGCACGGCCCGGCGCGATGGCCGCTGTATTTCTTGCTTTTCGCCGCTGCCGTTCTCGCGGGCGTGCTCGCCCTGGTGGGGGTTTCGTATTTTTCTGGCGACGACGCCGCCGCACCGGCGCCCACCGCCGCCGGTTCCGAACCCGGGCGCAGCGCCTCCGCTGATCTCACCCAGCTGCGCGAACAGGTCCACGACTTGCGCTCGGGCTCCTGCCCGAATCCGGAGAGCGCGGCGGCAACCCTGGCTGATTACGCCACCGCGGCGGCCGCGGGCGGCACCTATAGCGCGGAGGCCCCGCTGCTCACCGAGGCCCTGCGGACCCTCTCCTCCAGCTGCGGGGCCGAATACACCCTGAGCTTGAGCACGGCGCTCGGCGATATTGCCGCCCCGGCGGATTTCCAATCGTTCGCGGCCTCGCGCCAGTGGTGGAAACTGGTGCGGCCCGCCCCGCCGGAGGCCACCCGGCTGGAATCTTTCACCACCCCGATGAATAACGTGCGCTGCTCCCTCGACGAAAAAGCCGCCAATTGCACGATTTTCACCTACGACTATGTGTCGCCGCCCGGCTGCGAAGGCGAACCGGCCAATTACACCGTGGGCCTGACGGGCACCACCACCGCCGGGTGTTCCACCCAGGTGAGCACCGCCAAAGAAGTGCCCTACGGCAGCGTGGTGGCCGCGCACGGTTTCGCCTGCACCGCCGACCAATACGCCGGGATTTCCTGCTGGTCAGAGCTGACCGGCCACGGGTTTACGGTGCGGCGAGCCGCCGAAGAAGTGTTCTAGCTGGCGCGGCGCTTGTTGGTACGCGGCACGTGTGGGGCGGCCGCACCGTTGGTCTAGTTGGCGCGGCGTTAGCTGCTGCGTTCGCCGAGCGCGCGCACGGCCGCGAGCACCCGCGTGCTGCCTTCCGGCTCGGCCACGCTGATGCGCACGCCCTCGCCGAGCACCCGCACCAGCACCCCGGCATCCATGCAAGCATCTTCGAAACGCGCGGCGCTCACCCCGTGCCGGTCCAGTTCCGCCGCCGAAACCCACAGGAAATTCGCGTGCGAGGTGGGCGTGTGCCAGCCGGCCGCCGCGAGCTGGGTGGCCAGCTCATCGCGGGCGCCGGCGAGCTGCGCGGCGCGTTCCAGCACGGTATCCGCTTCGGTGAGCGCCGCCTGGCCGGCCACCTGAGCGAGGCGATTGATGCCGAAAGGCGTGGTGATACGGCGCAGCGGCTCGGCCAGCGCGGGGCTGGTGAGCAGGTAGCCCAGCCGCAGCCCGGCCAGCGCAAAAGCCTTGGAAAACGTGCGCGCCACCGCCACATTCGGGTACTGGCGCGCGAGTTCCTTCCCATTTTGTACGACGGCGCGGCTCGCCTGGCTCTCACCTACCGCGGGAGCGAAGTGAATATAGGCCTCGTCGAGAAGCACCGGGATGCGGGCGGGAACCTTGGCCAGGAAGCTAGCCAGCTCGGCGTGCGGGATGGTGGTGCCGGTGGGATTATTGGGCGAACACAGGAGGATGGCGCGAGTA
Organism: Actinotignum urematis; assembly: GCF_051264595.1. Classification (NCBI taxonomy): domain Bacteria; kingdom Bacillati; phylum Actinomycetota; class Actinomycetes; order Actinomycetales; family Actinomycetaceae; genus Actinotignum; species Actinotignum urematis. The sequence goes on from NZ_JBOZBG010000010.1 coordinate 25,543, forward strand.
TTTTCCGTGATGGCGGCGGCCATCGCTTCCAGGTCATGGGTGCCATCCGCGCGCAGCGGCACGCCTACGAAGCGCCCGCCCGCGGCGATGGTGGCGATGGGGTAGGCCTCGAAGGAGCGCCACGGGCTGACTACGTCGCCACCCGGGGTGACCACGGCTTGCAAGAATTTTTCGATGAGGGCGGTGGAGCCGTTGCCCACCACAATGCCGGCCGGATCCCAATTCTCGTAGGCCGCGAGCGCGGCGGTGAGCTGCGCGCAGGACATATCGGGATAGCGGTTGAGTTCCCCGCCCTGAGCGACCGCGGCCGCGAGCGCGGCGGCCACCGCCGGGGTGGGCGGGAAGGGAACTTCGTTGCTGGAGAGTTTGACGCTATCGGCGTTGCGGGGGCGTTTCCCGGCAACGTAACTGGGCAGATCGGCTAATTCGGGGCGGAACCATTGCATTCTTCTATTGTGCACCATCACCGCGAGCCACCCCGGGGCCGTTCCGCGCCGCCGCACCGTCGCGCCGTCCCATCCCGTCCGCCCGCGCCGTTATCCGGAACGGTGCGCCGCCCGGCGCGGGGCGCCGTAGGATGCGGGTATGGAGACCTTTGTGAAAACCGGCGACCCGGCTGAGATCTGGGGTGAGGCGCTCTCGCTGGCGGAGCTGGCCGAGGCGACGCCGCATGGCGGGGCGCCCGTTGTGCCCCTCCTGTCCACCGCCGCGGATCACGACCGCGGTGTTATTCGTGAAGAACGCTTACGCTCCGTGCGCCCCACCGCGGTGGCCGCGCGGGAATTCGGGGCGCGCCTGGCCCACACTCACGCCTGGGATCCCACCGGGCATCGGATTTTCGGGCAGGCTCCCGGTGGCGCGGCTGCTCCCTCCAACGCGGCTCCGTCCACGGCTGACCGCTCCCGCCGGATCCGGCTGGGCTCCTGGGATTTGCCGGTGGTTCCCGCCGATTTCCCCGCCCGCAGCTTCGGAGAGTTTTACGCCGAGGATCGCATCGAGCCCTACCTGGGCCCCGCCCGCGACAACTGTGCGTTGGATGCGAGCGGCACCCACGCCCTGGAGCATTTATGCGAGCGCCTGCGCGACGGCGATTTCGATTCACCTCAGCCGGCCCTGGTGCACAGCCCGGCCGCCCTGCTCCACGGTGATTTATGGAGTGGCAATGTGATGTGGACGGAGCTCGGCGGGATGCTCATCGACCCGGTTTCCCACGGCGGGCACGCGGAAACCGACCTGGCCACCCTCACGGTCTTCCGCGCGCCGTTCGCGGAGGAAATCTACGCCGGCTATAACGAGGTCTCCCCGCTGGCTTCCGGGTGGCAGCACCGCATCGGCCTGCACAGCCTCCACATCCTCATCCTTCACGCCGCGCTGTTCGGCGGTTCCTACGGCGCCGAAACGCTAAGCGCCGCCCGGCCCTATCTCTAGTTCTGCCAGCCGGACGTGCATTCCCAGCCACCAACGGGCACCGGACGCAGCGGTATACGCCCGCACGGTTCTGCCAGCCGGGCGCGGATCTGCCAGAATAGAGCCATGAGTGAGCAGCGCGCGCCAGAACCAGCTTCCGAATCCACCGCCGTCCCGAATATTTCCGGGCCGCTATCCCCCTTAGATGGCCGCTACGCCAGCGCCACCGCCCCGCTCCAGCCTTACCTGTGCGAGGCCGCGCTCAACCGCTACCGGATTCACGTGGAAGTCGAATGGTTGATTTTCCTGTGCGAACGCGCGGTGATTGCCGGGGTGGGGGCGTTGCCCGGCAGCGCCGTCGTATATTTGCGGTCACTTCCTGAAAAGTTCGACGACGCCGCGGCACGCGAGCTGGCCACCATTGAGGCGGAAACACGGCACGATGTCAAGGCTGTCGAATACTTCATCAAGAAGCGCATGGACGCTGGCGGGCTGGGCCACCTGCGCGAAATGGTGCATATTTTCTGCACCTCGGAGGATATTAATAGCCTGGCCTGGGCGCTGGGCGTGCGCGATGCGGTGCGCCGCTGCTGGTTGCCGCGCGCCTGGGGCCTGGTTTCTGATTTGAGCGAGCTGGCCCGCACCCACGCGGAGCTTCCCATGCTTGCCCATACGCACGGGCAGCCGGCCTCGCCCACCACCGTTGGCAAAGAGCTTGCCGTTTTCGCGCACCGCCTGCACCGTTCCCTGCGCCGGGTGGAAGTCGCCGAATATTATGGGAAATTCTCCGGGGCCACCGGGACTTTCTCCGCGCACGCCACCGCTATTCCGGAGGTGAACTGGCCGGAACTGGCCCGCGATTTTGTGGAATCCTTAGGGCTGAGCTGGAATCCGCTCACCACCCAGATTGAGTCCTATGATGCGCTCGCCGATCTTTTCGACGATATTGCGCACGTCAATCGCATCGCCCATAATCTCGCCACCGATATGTGGACCTATATTTCTCTGGATTATTTCCATCAGAACCTGGCGGCGCAAGGCTCGACCGGCTCCTCGACGATGCCGCATAAGGTCAATCCCATTCGTTTCGAAAATGCGGAAGCGAATCTGGAGATCAGCTCCGGGCTTTTCGGGGTACTCAGCCAGACGCTGGTGACCTCCCGGATGCAGCGCGATCTCACCGATTCCTCCACGAAACGCAATATCGGGGTGGCGCTCGGGCATTCCTACCTGGCCCTCGATAATTTACGGCGCGGGCTGGCCGGGGTGGATCCCAATCCCGCCAAACTCGCCGCGGATCTGGACGCGAATTGGGAAGTGCTGGGCGAACCGATCCAGCAGGCCATGCGGGCTGCGGCCCTGGGTGGTGCCGAACACCTGGAAGATCCTTATGAGCGGCTCAAGGCACTGACCCGCGGGCGGAAAGTCACCGCAGCAGATATGCGGGAATTTATTGCGGGCTTGGGTTTGCCGGGGGACGTGGAGAAACGTCTTCTTGCTCTCACCCCGGCCGGGTACACCGGCCTGGCTGCCCGCCTCGTGGATTTCCTGGAGGACACGCCCGGGACCGCAGCCAGCTAAGCCTGCTAAGGTAACCGGCAGGCCGCGCGGCAGCGCGGCGGCGTCGTCGTAAAAAATACGGCATATGTGCCGCACTTCGCGGCGTTCGCAACCAGAGGAGAAGCGTGAACGTAGCAGCATGGACGAGCGTCCTGGCGACCGCACCGGCGCCGGGCGGTGACCCGGGCGCGATGGGCGGGATCACCGGCTGGGTGGTCAGTGTGATGGACGCTATCGGCGGGTTCGGGGCGGCGCTTCTTATTGCGCTGGAAAATATTTTCCCGCCGCTGCCCTCCGAGGTGATTTTGCCGCTGGCCGGTTTCACGGCCTCCTCGCCCACCTCGAATATGACGCTGATCGGCGCGATTCTGTGGTGTACCGCCGGGTCGCTGGCGGGGGCGTGGCTGCTGTATGGGCTGGGCGCCTGGCTCGGGCGGGAACGCACCCGCAAAATTCTGCTGTGGTTCCCGCTCACCAAACAATCCGACGTGGATAAAACCGAGGCGTGGTTCGATAAGCACGGCAGTTGGACCGTGTTCTTCGGGCGCATGGTGCCGATTTTCCGTTCCCTTATTTCGCTTCCCGCCGGCGTGACAAATATGGGGATGCTGAAATTTACCGCGCTGACGGCGGTGGGCTCGGCGATTTGGAATACGATTCTGATTTACGCCGGTTATCTGCTGGGCGCGAATTGGACCATCGTGGAAGATTACGTGGGGATTTTCGCGAAGATCGTGGCGGTGGTGTGCCTGGTGATCGCGGTGGGGTGGATTATTCATCGAGTGGTTGTGAACCGGCGCGGGCGTTAGAAAGTAGAACCCTCAAGCAATTTCGGCTCAAGGTAGCGTAGAAGTCCGGCTAAAAGTAGGATAGAAAGCCGGCTAATGGTAGCGTAGGGCATCTGCTAACGGTAGGACAGCACTGCAGCAAGTGCCACTCCGGGGTATGCGAATCTGAGCGTATTTTGTGTCGGGGCCCTACGTTAGGATTGCCCCATGGAGATGATGGAGCGGGCTGAACACAGGCGTGACGCCGCTCTAGCCTGCCTGGATTCCACCGAACAAGCAGCGCGTGGGCAGTTCTTCACCCCACCGGCCGTTGCTGACATCATGGCACGGATGGTGCGGATGTCGCATCTGCCGGAATCTGGCGTGATCCGCATCCTTGATCCCGGTGCAGGAACCGGAATGCTCAGCGTTGCGGTGGCTAGTTATCTGCGCGCGGCCCGCCCGAATCTCACGCTTGAGATCACCGCGGTTGAGAACGATCCGGCCCTTCTCCCCGCGTTGAGGGAAGCCCTGGCGGACTGCGCACACTTGGGTGCCACGGTCACGCTTGTCCCGGAAAATTACTTCGAATGGGCTCCGCGGGCGCGGCAATATTTCGATCTCATTATTCAGAATCCTCCGTATCACAAACTCCGCGTGGGAAGCCCGGATGATGTAGCGCTGCGCGCGCATGGAATCCAGGTTCCTAACGTGTATGCGGCCTTCATGGCACTGGGGATTCGTCAATTGGGGCCACGGGGCCAGATGGTAGTTATTTCGCCGCGCTCGTGGATGAATGGCACCTACTATTCGCGCTTCCGCAAGGATCTCATCAGCCGGGTTTCCCTTGACGCGATTCACACCTTTGAGTCCCGGTCCCTGATTTTTGGGGATATGGATGTCCTGCAAGAGTCGATCATTATGTGTGTGAGCGCAGGAATCCAAGGGGATCGGATCCTCATCCGTTCTTCCATGGATGCTTACGCTCCGGTTCGTGAACGTACCGTAGCAACAGCGGAGGTCATCCGGTCCAACGCTATTTTTGTGCCGGCCTCGCAAAGCGATAGCGATGCGGTTTCCTGGATGGAAAGTTTCCCTTATACCCTGGCTGATCTTGGGCTCAATGTTTCAACTGGCAAGGTGGTTGGTTTTCGCTGCAAAGAAATAGTGCATCCCAATCCCGACCTTCACTCTCAACGCTTGATCTACCCGACGAATATCGTCGATCACCGGGTTGTTCATCCGCGAGCCACACTGTCAAAGCCGCAGTGGATTAACCCGGTAGATAGTGCCGGGCTAAAACTGCTATGCCCGGCCGGCAGCTATGTGCTGGTAAAAAGATTCTCCTCCAAAGAAGAAGCGCGCAGGATTGTATCGGCCGTTTGGACCAGCGCAGAACCCTCAGCTTTCGACAATAAGCTCAATTACATCCACGAATCCGGTGGCGGCCTCGATCCGGTGCTGGCCCGCGGGATCGCACTCTGGCTCAACTCCCCCCAGGTTGATGCCTATTTCCGTGTTTTCAGTGGCCATACTCAAGTGAATGCCACCGATCTGCGCCTCCTGAAATTCCCGGACCGCGACGCGCTGGTCAGCCTTGCTCGGCAGAACGGCAATCCAGCGCTGAACGTACAGCACTTATGTGACGGGAGAATAAAAGCAGCATGAGTACTTTAGAAGAAGCGCGCGCCATCCTGAGAGCGCTGGAATTCGACGACAAACGCACAAACGCCATGTCCGGGCGTACGCTCATGGCATTAGCCGGTGTAGATGCACACACCCCCTGGGTAAAGGCAACCACCGAGAGGATGGGCGTGCGAGCCATCATGGACTGGATGCGCGAAAAACTTGACTATCCGATTGCTGAAAACTCACGTGAAACAGTACGTAGGTTTGTTCTGCACCAGTTCATTGAGGCGGGATTTTGTCTTTATAACGACGACGACCCATCGCGCCCAACAAATTCATCCCTGAATAACTACCGCCTCAACCCCGAAGTGATACTCGCGATACGCCAATTCGGAACTCCTGATTTTGATGCTGCTGTTGCTGAGTACCTCGCTGATATGCCCGGGCTTGCTACGCGATATGCCCAAGCCAGAGAGATCACCAGGATTCCCGTGACTCTCCCGAACGGGAAAGGCATAAGCCTCAAAGGTGGTGGGCAAAATACTCTCCTGAAGGCCATGATCGAGGATTTCTGCGGCTTCTTCATTCCTGGCGGCGAAGTGCTGTACGTAGGAGATGCCGATTCGAAACTTCTGCTCTTCGACGAAGATCGGCTGCGAGTGCTCGGGGTTCAGCTCGATACACACGGAAAACTTCCCGATCTGATCGTCTACGACCCGGGTAAAAATTGGCTGTTCCTCATGGAAGCTGCTTCCACACACGGCCCAGTTGACCACACGCGTAAAAACGAATTGTCACGACTTTTCGCCTCCTGTACAGCAGATCTCGTCTACGTATCCTGTTTTCCGGATTTAGTCACTATGCGCAGGTTCCTGACCGATCTTGCATGGGAAACAGAAGCGTGGGTCGCTACCGATCCAACGCATATGATTCATTTCAATGGCAAGCGATTCCTCGGACCATACAATGAAACACATGGATAAAAAGCCACTCGAGCAGAAAGATTCGCCACTGCTGCGGCTGTGGAAAAACGGGGAAGTACAGGAAGCAACAATTCCGTGGCCGGACCTTGTTGAACTTGCGTCTACGCCCGCCGAGCCGACGCCCGATGGGCCAACGGCCAGCGAGATTCTGCAACAGATGCGCGAAGAAGAACGCTACTAGGTTCCCTGAGCCACAAGCCATGCGGGAATAGCACCGCCAGGATTCGTGTTAAACCGGGTGCACCCCACCTCGGGGCTGAAGAAGGAGGCGCACCATGGCAACAGAAGAATTTGATCGCACTATCGAGCTGAAAGTCACCGGGATGACCTGCGAAAACTGCGTCAAGCACGTGAGCGCGGAACTCGATGCTCTCCCGGATGTCAACAGCGTGCTCGTCACCCTGAACCCGGAAGGTACCTCCTCGGTGCTCGTGTACACCCCGCACGATTTTTCCGACGAGGACCTCAAAGCCGCGGTAGCCGAAGCCGGCGACTACACCGTGACCGAGATCATCCGCTAAACACCACCCACTCGCACAAATAATGTAGGCACCCGCTGCCTTAACAAACACACTGCCGCGCGCCACCACCCGCGGCGGCTCACTCAGTGCGCCCACGTAAGGAGATTTTTCGTGTCCGAGCCCTCCCAGGCCGCAGCTGCGCCGTCGTACCCCATCGCACGCAACACCACAAGCAGCGCGAGCGAAAAACTTGACGCCGCCCCCGTTGCCGAAGTGAACCTCGCAATTTCCGGGATGACCTGCGCTTCCTGCGTGGCGCGCGTGGAAAAGAAACTCAATAAACTGCCCGGAGTGCGCGCCTCCGTCAACCTCGCCACCGACGAAGCCCGCCTCGAGCTCAGCGAAACCGGGGCGCAGCTGGACACCGCAGATTTCCTCGCCCAGGTGAGCGCGGCCGGCTACGAAGCCCGGCTCATTTCCCGCACGGGCACTATCAATCCGCACGACGACGCGCACCCGGCTACCACCAACCCGAACACGCACGCCGATGCCGCCCGCGCAGCAACCGCTACGCGTGAAGCAGCTGACGCCCAAGCAAGCGCCCGCATCGCCTCGCTGCGGCGCCGTTTCTGGATCTCGCTGACCCTCTCCATCCCCGTGGTGGCACTCTCCATGATCCCGGCCCTGCAATTCCCGTACTGGCAGTGGGTCATCGGTGCGCTCACCCTCCCGATCGCGCTCTGGTGCGGTTGGCCCTTCCACCGTTCGGCCGCCGCCGCGCTGCGCCACGGCTCCACCACCATGGACACGCTCATCTCGCTGGGCACCCTGGCCTCGCTGGGCTGGTCGATCTGGGCACTACTGTGGGGCGGAGCCGGCGGCGCGGACTACCGCATGTCCATGACCGGCATCCACGCGCTCGCCACCGGCGCCGCGCACGGCTCCCACGTGTATTTCGAAACCGCGGCCATGATCGTCACCTTCCTCCTGCTGGGGCGCTGGCTAGAGACCCGCTCGCGCCGCAGCGCCGGCGATGCGCTGCGGTCCCTCCTCGCTTTAGGGGCCGACGACGCACGCCGGGTACGCACCGCCTCCGGAGCGGATGTTGATGAAATTATTCCTGCCAGCGACCTGGCCGTCGGCGACGAATTCCTCGTGGCCCCCGGCACGAAAATTGCGACCGACGGAGTGGTGGTCTCCGGGACTACCGCGGTGGACGCCAGCCTCCTCACCGGCGAATCCACCCCCATTGACGTGGGCCCGGGCGATGAGGTGACCGGAGCAACCCTCACCACCGCCGGCGCGATCCGGGTGCGGGCCACCCGGGTGGGCCGCGATACCACCCTGGCGCAGATGGGCCGCCTCCTCACCCGCGCCCAATCCGGGAAAGCACCGGTGCAGGCCCTGGCGGACCGGGTCTCCGCGGTATTTGTGCCCGCCGTTATCCTCATTGCGCTCGCGACATTCGGGGTGCGCCTGGCGCTCGGCAACCCCCTGGATCTGGCCATCATGACCGCCATTACGGTGCTGGTGGTGGCCTGCCCCTGTGCTCTAGGCTTGGCCACACCCACCGCGCTCATGGTGGGTTCCGGGCGGGCCAGCCAGCGCGGCATCCTTATCCACGGCCCGGAAACCCTGGAAAGCGCACATAGCGTAGACACCATCATCTTGGATAAAACCGGCACTCTCACCACCGGAACCATGGCCGTGGACCGGGTGACCCTCCCGCCGGCGGGGGCTGATGGCGCGGCTGGCGGCGTCGTCGCTACAAAAGAAGCGCTCGCCCTGGCCGCGAGCGTGGATAACTATTCCGAGCATCCCCTCGCCCGCGCCATCGTGGCCCGGGCGCGTGAGGAGGGGCTGCAGCTCGCCCCCGCCACCGATTTTGAGAATCTGGCCGGGCAGGGCGTGCGCGCCACCATCGGCGGGCAGCGCTACTATGCGGCATCCCCGCGGGCGCTGCGGGAGGCCGGAGTGGATCTCTCCGAGTGGGAGAGCGTGCTGGAAGAAGCCGCGAGCGGCGGGGCGTCCCTGGTGATGTTGGCGCGCGAGGGCGAGGTAAGCGAAGCGCTCGCCCTCGTGACGGTGCGCGACCAGCTGCGCCCCACCTCCGCCGCGGCCGTCGCCGAGCTCAAAGACCTGGGCCTCACCCCGATTCTGGCCTCCGGGGATAACGCGGCCACCACGCGGGCGGTGGCCCGGGCCGCCGGCATTGACATCGTGCACGCCGAGGTCCTCCCCGCGGACAAGGTCCTGGTGGTGGAAGCGGCGCGCGCAGCCGGTGCGCGGGTTGCGATGGTCGGTGACGGGGTGAACGACGCCGCAGCTCTGGCCGCCGCGGACCTCTCCATCGCGATGGGTTCGGGCACCGATGTGGCCAAGGCCGCCTCAGATATCACCATCGTCAATTCCGATCTGCGCAATGTGGGCGCGGCGCTGCGCATCTCCGCCGCCACCTTGCGGGTCATCCGCCAGAATCTGGCCTGGGCTTTCGGCTACAACCTCATCGCTATTCCGGCGGCGGTGGCCGGGATTATCCTGCCGGGTTTGGCCGCGGCGGCCATGGCTTCCTCCTCGGTTATCGTGGTGCTCAATTCGCTGCGGCTGCGCCGGGCCGAGTAGTTCCGCGCCGAATCGCTGGGCGCACGCCGCCGCACGCGCACCACGGCCGGCGCTGCGCCGGGCCGAATAACCACGCCGGGTCACAGGAGAAACTAATACCTATCAACTAGACTGGGCTGGTGCGCCACAACGAGGAAACGAGCCCGGTCCAGCCGGCGGAGGTAGAAGCCGCCCCGGCTGCGGTAAGCGCGCCAGAAGCACAGGCTTCCGTTTCCACCGCTTCACCGGCGCCTGCGGAAACTTCCCTTGAGGAGCACACCGAACCCGCGGAGCCTGCCGAACCCGCCGTGCACCGCGTCCTCCTCGTGGACGAAATCGCGCGCTGGACCCGCCGCCCCGCCAACCTGCTGCGCGGCATCCTCTTCACCCTGGCCATCGCCGGGATGCTCCTCATCTCCCGCTTCGGCTACACCACCACCGTGGCCGTCACGCACGACGTCGCCAACGCCGCCCCGGATACCCTCCGCACCATTTTCTCCATGCCCATTAACGTGCTGGAGGGCCTCGTCTCGCTCTTCCTCCCCCTCCTGCTTTTCTTCGATATCATCCGCTACCGGCGCTGGCGCACCCTCGTGACCGCGCTGGTGGCTATGGCCGGCGCACTCGCTATCTGTTACGGCTCCCTGTGGCTTTTCGAGCGTTTTATGCCGACCTCCCAAATCACCATCGACCTCTCGGATACCATCCAAGAACAAGCCGCCGTGGGCATGCTCCCCTACGTTTCGATTATCGCCACCATCCTAGTGGTGGCCGCTTCCGAACGCCAGGGCCGGCTGGTGCGCACCGGCTGGTGGGCGCTGGGAATCGTGCTGGTGCTTTCCGTGCTCCAGGGCGCCCAAACGCTGACCGGCGCGCTCACCACCGTGTTCGTGGGGATGGCCTGCGGATATTTCGCGCTCTACGCTTTTGGGGATTCGCCCGACCGCGCCACCGGCGCCGCCGTCGTCACTCTCATTCGCCGCGCCGGCCTGGATGCGCGCAGCATTATCCGCGTGGATGCGGGCGACGACGCCGATATGCACGCGTGGTCCGTTCCCGTAACCGGCCCGCTCGGATATGTGGATACCGCGATTCTCAAAGAACTGCGCGAGGCGCTCACCGGGCATAGCGGATTGGGCGGCGATACCGGCCACAGCGCGCAAACCAACGCCGCTTTCGCCGCCGATGCGAGCGCGGAAACCGAGGGCGTGCTCCCCGCGAGCGCGGCGGGCGCCTACCAGCTGGGCGAACCGGAAGACGATATTAACGTGCGCGCCCTCATCACCCGGGCCCGCCACGAGGTCCGCCCGCTTATCGGGGACGTCAATTCCCGCCACTACGTGGTTACTTTGGCCGACGGCGCCCATTACGTTGCCGCCCTCATTGACTCGGATCGCGCGGTCCTCGGGCGCCTGGCCAGTGCTTGGCAGCGAGCCACCCTCACCCAGGTCACCCAGCGGACCGGGGATAACGTGGAGGAAACTGCCGAACGCACCCTCCTCATGGAAGCCCTCGCGGTGAACGCCGGGGTGGCCCCGCGGCGCGATGCACATTACGCGGCGGCCGGCGCGTCCGCCGTCGTCGCTTTTGCTGATATCGAGGCCGTTCCCCTCACGGATCTGGAGCCGGAAGACATCTCCGACGCGGCGCTGGACTCCATGTGGTCCACGCTCGAACGCGCGCACGCACGCGGGCTCACCCACCACGATATTCGCGCCGGGGTGGTCGCGGTGCGCGGGGACGAAGCCCTCATCACCCATTGGCGCAACGGCAGTTTTTCTTCTAATGAGCTTTCCCGGCATATTGATTTGGCGCAGCTGTACCTGCTCCAGGCGGTGGCGGTGGGCCCCGAGCGCGCCGTTGCTTCCGCGTTGCGCTGCATTTCCCGCGACCGGCTCTCCTCGGTGGCCCCGACGATCCAGCGCACCATTATGCCGGCGCAAACCCTGGCCGAACTTGAGGATAAAAAGGGCGTGCAGCGCATGCGCGAGGTGCTCCTGGAGGTCCTCCCGCAGGATATTGGCACCGCCACCCAGACCATCCAGCTGCGTAAATTCTCCGCGAAGACGATTATTACCATCGTCATCGGGGTGCTTGCCATCTTTATTCTGCTCGGTTCGATTAATTTCACCGAGCTGCAAGAAACGATTCGCAACGCCAACCCGTGGTGGATGCTCGCCGCGTTTATCGCCAGTTTCGCAACGTACGTGGGCGCGGCGCTGTGCCTGAAGGCCTACACGGCCGAACGCCTGCCGCTGTGGGAAACCAGCGAGGTGCAGATCGCCGCTTCGGTGCTGGGCTTGGTTATGCCGGCCGGTATCGGGCCGCTCGCCCTCAATTTGCGTTACCTGCAACGCAACCAGGTGGCCACCCCGGTGGCGGTTGCCACCGTGTCCTTGGTGCAGATCGCGCAATTTATTACCACGGTGCTGCTGCTGTTGGCCCTCGGGCTGCTCACCGGCGACTTCGGGAATCTTTCCATCCCGAGCACCTCCGTGATGCTCATCGTGGCGGCGGTGGCGGCCCTGGGTGCGGCCGTCTACTTCATTCGCCCGCTGCGCCGCAAGGTCATTGAGCTGGTGCGCCCCACCATCGAGCAGGTGTGGCCGCGCGTGGTGTGGCTGGCTACCCACCCGTCCCGGATTCTCGCCGGTTTCGGCGGTTCCCTCCTCATGACGGTGAGTTTCGTGGCGGCTTTCGGTTTCTCCCTGGCGGCCTTCGGGGAGACCCTGCCGGTGGTCACTCTGGCGATCACCTACCTGGTTTCCAATTCGGTGGGCTCCCTGGTGCCCTCCCCCGGCGGTATCGGCCCGGTGGAAGCGGCCCTCACCGGCGGGCTCACCATCGCTGGCCTGCCGTATTCGGTGGCCTTCTCCACCGCAATCCTGTACCGCCTGCTCACCTTCTGGGCGCGGGTTCCCATCGGCTGGTTCGCGCTGCGTCACCTCCAGAAGAAGGACATTATCTAATGCGCGGCGGGCCGGCGCGGGAGCTGGACGCGCGCGGGGCGCGGGCACATTCCCGAACGGCAACGGTGCGCGCGTGGGCGCCGCGCGCGGTACTCGCGTGGGCGCGCAAGCACTGTGATACGACGGCGCTGCTCTTGGCCGCGGGTGCTTTCGCCGTGTACATGTTCTTCTCCTGGTATACCTGGGTGAACTTCTCCTCCCCGTCGTGGGATCAGGGCATTTTCACCCAGCTGGCCGACCAGTACGCCCGCTGGCAATTCCCGCCCATCGTGGATATTAAAGGCCCGGGCTTCAACCTGTGGGGCGATCATTTCCATCCCATTTTGCTGCTGACCGGGCCGCTGTTCTGGCTCTGGCCTTCCGGGCTGAGCCTCCTCACCCTCCAAGCGGTACTCTTCGGGATCTCGGTGTATCCCATCGCACGTTTCGCCCGGGCGCGGGTGGGGGCCGTGCCGGGCGCCCTCATCGGGGTGGCTTACGCGGCCAGCTGGGGGCTCACGTCCGCGCTCGTGGTGCAATTCCACGAAATCGCCTTCGCGGTGCCCTTGCTCGCTTTCGGGCTGACCGCCTGGCTGGAGAGCCGCTACCGGCGCGCCGCCGTGCTCATCTCCCTGCTGGTTTTCGTCAAGGAGGATCTCGGCCTCACGGTGGTCTGCTTCGGGGTGCTGGTGGCGCTGCTCAGCTGGCGCGGGGCGCGCGAGCTGGCCGGCATTGGCGCCTTCCTGGCTGCCTGGGGCACCGCCTGGTTTCTGGCCGCCACCCAGGTTATTCTCCCGGCTTTCAATAATTCCGGGCAGTGGGACTACGCCGGGCGGGTCCGCGAAGGCCTCGACCTGGCGAGCATGCTCCTCGAGCCTAACCGCTGGGGCACCCTCTGCTATATCGTGGCCGCCCTGGGAATCGTGGGGCTGCGCAGCCCGTGGGCGGCGCTGCTGCTCCCCACTCTCGCCTGGCGTTTCGTGGGGGACAACCCCTACTACTGGACTATTTTGTGGCACTATTCGGCGGTGCTCGCGCCGATGATCGCCGTCGCGCTGACCGATGGGCTCGCGCGGGCGGGTGCGCGCGGCGTCGTCGTACCACCACCGGAGGCGCAAGAATCTGAAGCTCCCGCGGCCGCAACCACGCAACGCGATGCCCTGGGTGTGCTGGCTCGCCGCCCCCGCCTGGCCGCAGCTGCCCTCGCCCTTGCGCTCGCCTCCAGTGTGCTCGGCACCGCCTCCAACGGCTTCGGCTCGTGGCTCACGGGGCGTTCCAATACCCAGCAATACGTGTATTTTTCCGATTACGGCGCCACCCAGACCGCCGAGCAACACGACGGTGCCCGCGCGGCGGTGGCGGCGGCCGGCACCGGGCGGCATATCCTCGCCGACGTGGTCATGATGGCCTACGTGGTGCCGGGCAATACCGTGTACTGGGAGCACAGCTACGGCGGCGCGTATATTGACACGGTGGTGTTCTCCAACCGGCTCAACCACGGGGACGGCGCCCAGGTGGTGGCGTGGATTACCGCGAAAGTGGGCGGGCGGTGGCATATTGTCACCGAGGACGCCGGCTATGTGGTGGTGGCTCGCGATGGCACGGACGGAAGGTGAGGAACGCATGATGATGGCTCGCCGCACAGCGGTACCGCGCCGCATGAAGCTGGTTCGCACCGCGACCTCGGCTTCACGCCGCACGAGGCTGGCTCGCACCGCGACCTGGTACCGCCCGCTGCGCACCGACCCGGTTCCCTACCTGGTGGCACTCCTCAGTTTCATTATTTTTACCGCTTTTTCGCTGCACCAATGGGCTTCTATGCAGACGTCCTCCTGGGACCTGGGCATTTTCACGCAGCTCGCCCAGCGTTACGCGCATCTCGAAGCGCCCATCGTGGATATTAAAGGCCCCGGCTTCAACCTGTGGGGCGATCATTTTCATCCCATCCTGGTGGTGCTCGGCCCGATTTTCGCGCTGTGGCCCAGCGGCGCCACTCTGCTTATTGTGCAAAACGCGCTCTTCGCGATCTCCGCGATTCCGCTCACCCGCCTGGCGCGGGCACGCTGCGGGGCCGGGGCAGGGACCGCTTTCGGCCTGCTCTACGCGGTGTCCTGGGGGCTATCGGCCGCGGTGGCCGCGCAATTCCACGAGATCGCCTTCGCGGTACCCCTCCTCGCCTACGGGCTGACGGCCTGGGTGGAGGGCCGCTACCGGCGCGCCGCGCTCCCGCTCGGAACGCTCGTTTTCGTCAAAGAAGACCTCGGCCTCACGCTCATCGCTTTCGGTGCGGCCGCGCTACTGGCGGAGTTTTTCGCGCAGAGGCGGACGGTTTGCGGCGCGGCGGTGCAGAACGACGACGGCGCCGCCGCGGCGGCGCAAACTCGGAGCGCGCGAGCTCAGGCACTCTGGGCGAGTCCCGCGGGGCGCTGGGCGGTGGGCCTGGCGATATGGGGCGCGGTGTGGTTTGTACTTTCTATCTGGGTGCTGCTGCCGGCTTTCAATCCGGACGGTGCCTGGGATTACACGGATCGCCTCACGGGCGATGCCGGGCTTTTCACCGGCGCGGCTACGAAGCTGATGACCCTGGCGGTGCTGCTGGGCAGCGCCGGAGTGGTGGGCTTGGTCAGCCCGTGGATTCTGCTTATGCTCCCGACCCTCGCCTGGCGTTTCACGGGAAACGTGGAATTCTACTGGGGCCTGGACTGGCATTATTCCGCCGTGCTCATGCCGATTGCCACCATTGCGCTGCTCGATGGGCTGGGGCGGCTGGAGCGTTCTATAAGGATTCGGGCGCGGCGTGAGCATGCCGAGCGCGCGACGCATGGCGAGTGCTCCCCGCGCGGCGAATGCGCCACGCGCAGCGGGCACGTCAAGCGCGGCTTGATTGCGCTCGCCCTGGCGGCCAGCTTGATTGCCACGGTGATCGGTACCCGCACCAACGCGGTGGGCTGGTGGTTCCAAGGGCGTTATGACGGAGCGAGCGCGGAGGAGCGCGCCGGCGCGCGGGAAGCCCTGGCCGCGGTACCGGATGGCTCCCACGTGGTTACCGATATTCATATGCTTGCCTACCTGGTGCCGAATAATACGGTGTACTGGGAGGGAACCCGTGGGAATGCCGGGGCGAACGCGGTGGTCTTCGCACCCCAATCGAAGGCCAACCACGGGGATGCGCAGCAGATTCTCGACTGGGCCAGCGCATCCTTCGGGGGCACCTGGCATATTGCTAGCGACAAGGGCGGCTACGTGACCGTGCTACCCGGCGAAGCCCCCGCGCGCGAGGAAGGAAAATAACACGGCTACATCTGGGTCTACTTCTACGGATAAAACGCGCCCACTCTATCGGGACGCGACCGGGCTGCTCCTCGTTTTCCTCGGCGGCGGGGCCGGCACGGTAGCCCGCGCGCTCGTCCCGAGCGTGGCGGCGCCGATTATCGTCAATCTCGCGGGGGCGTTCCTCCTCGGCCTCATCACCAGCTGCTTCATCACGGGTGTGCATCGGTACGGGGCCCGACTGCGGCTGCTGCTCGGCACCGGTTTCTGCGGAGGCTTCACCACCTATTCGAGTTTCGTGGCGCTCAGCGCCCACCTGGCCACCGGCGAGGTCCTCAGCGGTGCACCTAGCGAGCTAGCGCGCCTGGCCGGGCTGGCTGCGGGAGGCACTCTTTTCGGTGGTTTCCTGCTGGCTTTCGCCGGGATGGCCTGCGGGCGCGCGCTAGGCCGGCGCTTCCTCGCGGCGCGCCGGCGCGCGGGCGGTGATGCAGCGTGACGCTCCTGCTTCTTGGTCTAGCGGGCGGGCTGGGTGCCCTGTGTCGCGGGATTCTCGATTCTTTCCTCACCGCGCGTTTGAAGCCGACGTGGCCTGCCGGGATTTTTACGGTGAATGTGATCGGCTGTTTCCTCTTCGGGCTCGTGACCGGCGGCGGGGCCCTTTCCGCCTGGATCGGTTCGTACAGTCTCTACGTCACCACCGGTTTTTTGGGTGGTTTCACTACTTTTTCGACGGCGATGACCGACGCCCTCGGCCTCTTCGAAAAGCACCGCTACTGGGCCTGCATCAGCCTCCTGCTCGGGAATTTCCTCCTCGGCATCGCAGCCTTCTTCGCCGGCCTGGCGCTCGGGTAGAGCCAGGTAGAGCGAGTTCTCATGAAGCGATACGCTAGGGAGCTCACCGGCGGTTCACATTTTCTACGAAAGGTCGGATTCCCAATCGCAGCGCCGGAAGTACGGCAAGCAACCCCACGAGCGTGAGCGCCCACAGCCATCCATAGTCATGCGTCACCGGAGAATACGTGAAGGGCAGGCGGTCCATTGCGGCCAACCGGCCAAAAACAACCCCGGAGCCAAGGCTGAGCACGTAGCTGGTGATCAACGGAGCCACCAAACGCCAACGAGCGCGATTCCCTCCGCCTCCCAGCTCAATGAGCCGGCGTTCCGTCGTTTGTTCAGAGACCACGGCCGTCACGGTTGCTAGCAGAACGATCGGTGCTACCAACAGGGCCAGCAGCTGGCGCACTACCGCTTGTGCCTTCAATTGCCGTATTCCTGGTTCATCTGGATCAACGAGAAACGCGAAGGGCGCTTCCAATAAAACCGTGGAGCGGATACCGTCGCGGACTTCATCAGAAAGGCTTCCGAAGCCAAAAATAATAACCGTGTACGAATATGGTTCCCCCACGCCTAACTGCGTGAGTAGCGGAGAATCGGGTGGGAGAATCAAACCGCTGAGCACGTTGTTTTCCAGGCGCTCATCCGCGATGAGCCCATCAGCCGTAAAAGTCCCGGTTACCTGCCCGTCAGAGAGCGCGATTCCGAGTAGCGTCGTCGCCCCACTTTCGGAAACGAAAGAAGCCGGAGCATGGTTAACGTACCCACGGTCAAGAAGCCCACCAGAAGCGACCATGACCAAGTCCAGTGCCACGGTAGGGCAATCACCAAGATCAGATGCGCTTTTAATGCACGGAGCTCCCGCCGAATCTACGATTCTATACATCCGGTCGTGTGTTGCTACGTCACCGAAAATAGCGGTGCGCTCCGAGATTTCTGGGTAGCGCTGCATCAGATTATCAACCGCGTTCTTATTAGCACCCGTGATGGAGAGATAACTTGTTTCGCCGCTCACCTGACGGCTAGTCCAGTTACTTAGCACCGCCACACTACTCGCGTAGAGGGAAGCGTAATAGGAAAGGACAAAAACCACAGCCATACCCAATAACGCCATTTTCTGCATCCGCTGTGCCAGACGCGCGGTGACAGGGTAACGCCGGCTTCCAGGCTGAAGTGCGTGGGCGAGACTCGGAATGCTCAAAGCACCCGCAATCATCGCCGCGTAGTGCCCGTAAGGGAAGATATACAGTTGCCGTGCTGCGACGAAAGCTACGGTGAGCACCGTGCCGATAATCCCAATCCCCAATAACAGCCGCCGTGAAAATATCTCACCGTGCAGTTTGCTGCGGTGCCGGTGTGCCTCGAAGAAAACCGTCGCACCAGCGGCAAGCACACCACCGATAAGCATGAGAAGAAGCACCGCTACCGCTGTTGAGTTAATGGCTCCCCATTCCGGTTCTTCCCAGCGCTGTTCGACATACTCTCCGAGGACCCCAGCAAAGCTCACGTGTACAGCGGCAGCACTAACCCACCCGAGAATTCCTCCGGCCAGGGCGGTCACGGTGGCGGATGCACACGTTGTTGCGGAAGCCTTCCACCGGGTATCCCCGAGAGAAAGGAGGATCCGGTAGATCTCACGCCGTCGCGACCGGCCCGATCCGTAGAGAGCCACAATCACCACGCTGAGCATCACCAAGCCAATAAACCATGCCAGTTGTGGCGGGATAGTCTGATTGCTGAGTGTGTATGCGCCCATTCGTGCCGACGTTACCGCGGCCGTCGTCGCCTGACCGCCACCGCGGGTAAGCTCAACTTCAATCGGCGCCAACGATTCATTGGTAAGCCACACATCGGCTTGACCGAGTACATCCGAGCTATCTGTCAATGCAACGGCACTTAGCTCCCGAATGGAGGCGGGGTTTTCGGTCACGCCGCTCACCCGGAATTCCGCAGCGGTTCCGGTCTTATCCCCTTCTGCGGCCTGAGTATCGATGAGTTGAAGAACATCACCCACGCTCAGGTGCAGTTGCCGGGCAGCTTCCACGCTGATGGAGATGTCCCCCGGCCGCGCCGGATAACTTCCCTGGCGCAATACTCCGATGTTTGCCGGGCCGCTGGTCATAGTCACATCAGCAACCGTGGCGCTTTGGGTTTGTGCAGAGAGAAGATTCGCCCGGGTTCGGGAAAGGGCCACCGCGCGCCCGCTGCTCCCAAGCTTTTCCATATAGCTTTGCACTGCGGCATTTCCCGTCACTTGCTGGAAATACGAGCCAAACGAAGCCGTAGCACCGCGTTCCACCGCACGCCCATGTGCGGATACGCAGGCGGCCACCGTGGCCGCTAGCGCTACGGCAATAAGCGCCAGGACTGCGGTTCGCAAGGTAGCGAAAGAACGCTGCCCCGCCATCTTTAGGATAAGGAGGACGCGCTGTTTACCCATGGTCATGACTCCAGAATCAGCTGATGCTCACTGATGCGAACAATGGCATCGGCATGAGCAGCGAACTGGCTATCGTGAGTCCCCGCAATAACAATAAGGCCCTCTTCGTGAGCAAGGTCAGCGAGTAAAAGAGCTATATGTTCAGTGTTGTCACGGTCGAGCGCCCCGGTGGGTTCATCCGCAAGGAGGATTCGTGCCGAGCCCATTAATGCTCGTGCGATAGCGACTCGTTGCTGTTCACCACCGGAGAGTAAATCAACGTTCCTATACGCGTGCTCTATTAGCCCCACGCGGTCTAAAAGCTCAAGGGCACGTTTTTTATCTTCTTCTTTACCTGAGCGGCCCGTGGTGATCTCAGCCGCTAGAAGAAGGTTGTCGAGGGGTGATAAAAACGGAATGAGAAGATAGTCCTGGAAAATCCGGCACATGACTGATGCCCGCAATTCACGCGGTGGAATGCTGGCAAGGTCTTTGCCTGCGATGACTATTTTTCCCGCGTCAGGTTCTAACTCGCGGGCAAGAATGCGGAAGAGCGTGGTTTTACCGGAACCGGAAGGGCCCATGAGTGCGTAAAAACGGCCCGATGAAAAGCTCGCCGTGGCGCCCGAAAAAATAATGCGTTGTTCCTGCTGGGCTTTATATGCGAAATCAAGCCCGATCACGTCTACCGCCATTGCCGCAAGCCTCCTCCGTATCGCCTTTGATTCGCGAGTCCCACACCGTATCCATAGTGACTTACATTACTTATATTCTAACCTACATGTTTCACCCGACTTACTGCGCAGGGAGACCTGGCCCTCACCCACCCAATCTGATATATTCTTCAACGATCAGGGGTCATCAGAGACCGATGTCCCGATCAACACCCAATACTCACCGACGCGCAGGGAGGCGAAATGACCATCGGAGCAACATTTACTCGCCGCGGCGAAGGCTACAGCCGCGACGCTCGCTATATCACCACGCGCGTGAGCCGCGACAGCGCCGGTTTCCCCGTGGAGCCGGGGCGTTATCGCCTCATCGCGGCGCGCGCCTGCCCGTGGGCGAATCGCACGCTGATTGTGCGCCGCTTGCTCGGGCTGGAAAATGCTATATCGCTGGGCATACCCGGGCCCACCCACGATGAGCGGTCCTGGATTTTTGACCGCGATGAGGGCGGGGTGGATCCGGTGCTCGGGATCCATTTCCTACGCGATGCCTACCTGGCCCGCGACCCGAATTTCTCCTTGGGAATTACGGTTCCAGCCCTGGTGGATCTTGCTAGCGGCGCCGTCGCCACAAATGATTTTGCGCAGATGACGCTCGATTTTTCTACCGAGTGGCGCGATTTTCACCGCGAAGGCGCCCCGGATCTCTATCCCGCGGAACTGCGCGAGCCCATGGACGCGCTCATGCGCTATATCTACACCGAGATTAATAATGGCGTCTACCGTTGTGGTTTCGCCGGCAGCCAGGAGTCCTATAACCGCGCCTATCTGCGCCTTTTCACCGCACTGCGCAATATTTCCGAGCTGCTGGCGGGGCGCCGCTACCTCATGGGCGATCACATTACCGAAGCGGATGTGCGCCTCTTTACCACCCTGGTGCGTTTCGATGCCGTCTACCACGGGCATTTTAAATGCAATGAAAAGAAACTGACCGAGATGCCGGTACTCTGGTCCTACGCACGCGATCTTTTCCAGACCCCCGGTTTCGGGGACACCGTGGATTTTGAGCACATCACTTCGCATTATTACCAAGTCCACCTGGATGTGAACCCCAACCAGATCGTGCCGCTGGGCCCGGATACCTCCGGATGGCTCAGCCCGCACGGCCGCGAAGCCCTGGGTGGTGCGCCTTTCGGCGGGCCGGCCACCCGCGGGGAACGCTCCACCGCGCCCGGGCCGGTCGCCCCCGGCGAGGAAGTTCCACTGGCCGCGCACGCCGGGCACTGGGGGAATTTCCACGAAGAACTCGCGCGCACCACAGAAGCCGCGGACAGCCGCGCGCAGGGAACCGAACACAGCCGCACGCACGGCAGCAACGGCGATGTTATCCACCCGCGGAACAAGTCCCGCGATTGGAGCGCAATTCGTGGGATACTCAATGTATGAACGAACGCGCAGGAACCCCGGCCCGCCCCGAAGATCTCATCAATGTTGATGAGTTGGTGGCGGCATATTACGATATCGAACCCGATCCGACCAACCCCCTCCAGCAGGTGGTTTTCGGAACTTCCGGCCATCGTGGCTCAGCTTTCGATGGCGCCTTTAATGAAGCCCATATCGCGGCAACCACGCAGGCGATCGTGGACTACCGCAATAAGCAAGGCTATGACGGCCCCATTTTCGTGGGCCGTGATACCCATGGGCTGTCCCTCCCGGCGGAAAAAACCGCTATCGAGGTGCTGGTAGCCAACGGCGCTGATGTGCGGGTGGATGCTCGCGGCTCGTGGACTCCCACCCCGGCGGTCTCGCTGGCCATCCTGGAGGCGAACGGCGCCCCGCACGCGCTGCGCCTGGACGGCCCGGGCCTGGCCGACGGCATTGTTATTACGCCGTCCCACAACCCGCCGCGCGATGGCGGCTTCAAGTACAACCCGCCCAATGGCGGCCCGGCGGATACCGATGCCACGAAGTGGATCGCGGCGCGGGCCAATGAGCTCATCGCCGCGGGATGGAAAAACATCGCCCGCGTGCCCTATGAGGATGCGGCCACGAAGGTGGGCACCTATGATTTCCGCGATGCGTATGTCACCGCGCTGGATACCATCATCGATTTCGAGGCGATCCGCGAGGCAAGCGTGCGCATTGGCGCGGACCCGATGGGCGGCGCCTCGGCCGAATACTGGCAGGAAATCGCGGACCGCTACGGTATTGACCTGACCGTGGTCAATCCCGAAGTGGACCCGGCCTGGCCTTTCATGACTCTGGATTGGGACGGCAAGATCCGCATGGATTGCTCCTCGCCCTACGCGATGGCGGGCCTGCTCCATCGCATGGAACCGGATGCGAGCGGCCGCGCCCCCTACGATCTGGCCACCGGGAACGACGCCGATTCCGACCGGCACGGCATCGTCACCCCGGATGCCGGCCTCATGAACCCCAACCACTACCTCGCGGTGGCCATTGAATACCTCTTCACGCACCGCCCGCAGTGGTCCGAGCGGGTGAACGTCGGGAAAACCCTGGTGTCCTCCTCGCTTATCGACCGGGTGGTGGCCGGCATTGGTCGCACTCTCGTTGAGGTCCCGGTGGGCTTCAAGTGGTTCGTGTCCGGCCTGGTGAGCGGCGAGATCGGCTTCGGCGGGGAAGAATCCGCCGGCGCTTCTTTCCTCCGCAAGGACGGTTCGGTGTGGACCACGGATAAGGACGGCCTTGTGCTTGATCTGCTCGCGGCGGAAATCACCGCGGTAACCGGCAAGTCCCCCTCCCAGCTCCACGACGAGCAGGTGGAACGCTACGGCTCCTCGGCTTACGCCCGGATCGACGCCCCCGCCACGAAGGAAGAAAAGGCCAAGCTCGGCAAGCTTTCCCCGGCGGATGTCACGGCCACGGAACTGGCCGGCGAGCCGATCACCGCGAAGCTGGTGGAGGCTCCCGGGAACCACGCGGCGATTGGCGGCCTCAAGGTCACCACGGAGAATGCGTGGTTCGCGGCCCGGCCTTCCGGCACGGAGGATGTCTACAAGATTTACGCCGAATCCTTCCGCGGCCCGGAGCACCTGGCCCAAGTCCAGGAGGAGGCGCGCGCCGTGGTCGCGGCCGCGTTGGGTAACTAAGAACGTCACTACATAGGAACGACGACGACGACGCGGGGCGGGTGGCTGTGCCCCCCCCCCCCCCGTTCCCTTGCCAACAGCCCAATAATGGCAGGTAGCTTCTTCCCCGTGCGGCGACCAACAATTGCCAAAGCGCCTTCCAGAAATCTGGGCGCCCGTTACAGCGGTGACCTACCCGGGCGACGAGACACGTGACTACACCGTGCGCACGCGGGTGCCGGACGATGCTGACGGCAACCCTGTTCTGAAAAGTGATATGCGTTTCTTGATTGAGCATGCCGATTGAGAATCCAGGGATCTTTCACTCAGCGTTATTACTTGTTACACTTACGGCAACATGACCGGTTCCGCTGCCCGCTTCGGCGGGAGTCCAGGGCCGGTCCTTTTTCTCCATCGGGAGGCGAGGGTGCGCCAGATTGAAGTGAAGCCTTTTCTACCCTACGCCCAGCAGGTCGATCTACTTATAAACCGCGGTATGGTGATCGCCGACCGACAACAGGCAGAGCGGCAGCTTGCCACACTAAACTACTATCGGCTTTCCGGTTACTGGCACTCCATGCGGCAGATAGACCCCGAAACACGCAAGAGCCTCAACACCTTCCGGCCAGGGTCTTCGTTCGAACTCGCCGCGGAACTTTATCGATTCGACGAGAGACTTCGGCAGGTAGTTTTCGCGGATTTGAGCAGCATCGAACTTGCGATGCGTGCGCTCATCGGTTATCGCTTAGGAGCGATAGACCCGCTCATCCACCTTGATTCGAGAAAACTCGGTGCACCGGCTCGCCAGCGAACAGGTAAAACAGCTTCGACCCACCACGAAATATGGTTGGCGAAATACGAAAACGCCGTAAAAAATTCACAAGAAGAATTCGTGAAGCACCACAGGGAGCGATACGGCGGCCAGCTTCCCATCTGGGTCGCTGTTGAAATAATGGATTGGGGAACGCTCTCCCATCTCTACCGTATGTCCCCTTCACGCGCCCGGAATGAGGTGGCGACAACTTGTCACTTACGTGCCCCACAGCTTGAGTCCTGGCTCAAGTGTCTCAATATTCTCCGCAATTATGCGGCCCACCACGCGCGAGTTTTCAACAAGACATTCGATATCAAGCCAAAACTTCCAAAAGATCTTTACCCCCGATTCGCGCAATCCACTAATCGTGTTTTCGGTCAACTCACGCTCATCCGTCACCTTCAACGAGTGCTTAATATTTCTCACAACGACGCAATTCTCGACGTTCTCGAGAGCTTTCCGCATAACACCTTGGTTCCGTTTACGCGACTAGGAGCACCTGAGAACTGGCGGAATGACCCCTTATGGCGTAGATAAGTGGAGACGCGGGGGGGGTGGCTGTGCCACCCGCCCCGGTTGATTCCCCGCTAGCGGACTTCGCTCAGCAGGTCGATATCATCATCCTGACAGCCCGTGAGATTGACGGGAATGTCAATATCCTCCCCGCCATCCTCGATATCCACCTCAAGATGGGTGGCAGGCTTGGTGGGAGTACACCCGGGCACACTCCCGGCATCGGCCACCGCCACAGTCCAGCTCACGCTGGAACCCGGAGCGATGCTGCCAGCCTGGGAGCTCAGTTCCAGATTCTCGGACACGCCATCCCCGGCGGCGTCTTTCAGCTCGATGTCCACATCCGGATGCAGGGTGCAGGCCGCCTGCGAAGAATTCGTGAGGGTGAGAATATAGGTGCCGGCCACGCTATTGCTCGCATCGCCAGCCGCACCCACGCCCGCACCCCCGGGCTCGAACGTGGCGGCCAGATTCGCCGCGCCGCAAGCGCCCGCGGCCGGGGCCGCCGCCCCACCAGCAGCCGCGGCAGAGGTGGCGGGAGCGGCAGTGGCGGCGTCGTCGTTCTTCCCACTCTCAGCACCGGAGCCCGGCGCCGTGGCGGTGGCCCGGGGCGTGGAACCGGTATCCCCGGTGGTGGCAGCGTCATTCGAGCAGGCGCTCAAGGTCAGCGCGGTGGCGGTAGCGGTGGCGGCAAAGAGGGCCGTGAATCGTGTTATTTTCATACCGCCAGCCTAACAAGCACCCGCGAAACCGGCCGTATTTCAAGGAAAAATGACAAGATTCTCATCTGACTGTCATTTTTCGCGCTCTCACCACAAAAACGAACGGAACGCCCATCCACGATCTGCGCGCGGGACTCTAGAATAGATCCGTTAGAAACCTCAATCAGGCGTTCTGAGAAGTCGTAGAAGAAGGAGCCGCATGTCTATTCCCACCCCGCCCGTTGGCGTTGCAGATATCGGAGTGACCGGGATGGCGGTGATGGGCTCGAACCTGGCCCGCAACCTCGCCAGCCGCGGCTACAAAGTTGCTATCCACAATCGCACCGCCGCGAAAACCGAGCGGGTGATGGCCGAGCACGGCAGCGAAGGGGAGTTCTACCCGAGTGAATCCATGGCGGATTTTGTGGCCTCGCTGGCCCGCCCGCGGGTGGCCATTATTATGGTCAAGGCAGGCAAGCCCACCGATGCGGTGATTGAGGAACTCGCCGATCTCATGGAGCCGGGCGATATTATCGTGGATTGCGGGAATTCACTCTTCACCGATACCATGCGCCGCGAAGCAGAGATTTCCGCGCGCGGGCTGCATTTTGTGGGTACCGGGGTCTCCGGCGGTGAAGAGGGCGCGCTCAAGGGCCCCTCGATTATGCCCGGCGGCACCCGCGAATCCTATGATCGCCTGGGCCCCATGTTTGAGGCGATTGCCGCGCGCAAGAACGGCGAACCGTGCTGCACCTACGTGGGCCCCAACGGCGCCGGCCATTTCGTGAAAATGGTGCATAACGGCATCGAATATGCGGATATGCAGCTCATCGCGGAAGCTTATGATCTTATGCGCACCGCCCTGGGAATGAGTGCCGCGGAGATTGGCGATGTTTTCGAGCGCTGGAATTCCACCGAACTGGATTCCTACCTCATTGAGATCACCGCCGAGGTGCTACGCCAGCGCGATGCCACCACCGGCGCCGCGCTCGTGGATGTGATTGCGGACGCCGCCGCCCAGAAGGGCACCGGGGCCTGGACCGTGCAAAACGCCGCTGCTTTCGGGGTGCCCGCCACCGGGATCGCCGAAGCAACCTTCGCGCGCAGCCTGTCCGGGGACGCCGCCGAACGCGCCGCCGGCCGCGCCCTGCCCGGGCACACCACCGAGGTCACGGTGGAGGATCGCGAGCGCTTCATCGAGGATATTCGCCTGGCCCTCTACGCCTCCAAGATGGTGGCCTACTCCCAAGGTTTCGAGCTCATCCGCAAGGGTTCCCTGGAGAATTCCTGGGGCATTGACCTGGGCGCGATGGCGCGGATTTGGCGCGCGGGCTGCATTATCCGCGCGGCTTTCCTGGACCGCATCACCGAGGCCTACACCCGCCAGCCCGATCTCCCGCTCCTCCTGGCCGACCCCTATTTCAGCTCCGAGATTTCCGGGGCGGTTGAGGCCTGGCGCCGGATTGTGGTATTCGCCGCGCAGCGCGGGGTGCCGATCCCGGCCTTCGCGTCCTCGCTGGCCTACTACGACGGCGTGCGCGCCGAACGCCTCCCGGCCAATCTCATTCAGGCCCAGCGCGATTATTTCGGGGCGCATACCTATCGCCGCCTCGATACCGAGGGCGTGTTCCACACCGTGTGGCAGGATCCGGCTCGCCCGGAAGAGCGCTGGGACTAGGCCAGCTGGGCTAAGTAGCTGCGTTTAAGAACGCCAGGGCCGGGCGTGCTGGGGCCAATCAACGTTTGTTGAGTTATCCACAGATGTGACATATCCCGGGGCGCCGTTCCCGCCGCACTAACCTTCGGTAGCGTAACCTTGAAGAGTAGTACCGCGGGCGCGGGCCTCCCGAATTCTCAACGGGGTGCATAACTATCCCTCGCCAGTGGCTATACACCACAGCGACTGCACCTCGGTGGCAAGATCCGTTCCACATCTTGCTGCCGAGGTGCTTCTACCCCGCCTCGGTCCGCGGGAACGTTACGTAGCACGACGACGACGCCGCGCTACCGCGCGGCCTGCCGGCCCGAGGTCCTAGCGGGCCAGCACCGCGACCACCCCGAAACCCTGTTCCGTGACAGTGTCTCCAAAAGATGCCATATTAGTTAAGGTCTATACACAGCGCGGAACTGGCATAATGCCGCATTATGCACATAGCCTTGAATTATGGTGTCCCGTATAAGTACACTCATGGATGGGTTAGGACTTCCTTCCCTAACAATTTTTTACTCTACGCAAAGGTAAACGATGAAGAAGACAGTTCGCGGCTTTTTCGCGCTTGTGGCTGCCGGCACCCTCGCTCTGGGCGCTTGCTCCAATGACTCGGCCAAGGATACCTCCTCCCCTTCGGCCGCCGCTTCAGAACCCGCCGCTGAGGCCACCTCGGAAGCCCCCAGCAGCGTTTCGATTACGGATTCGCACGGCACCCACGAAGTTCCGGTCAATCCGGAGCGCGTGGTTTCCCTGGATAACCGCACTTTCGAAACCCTGCATGAATGGGGCGTCAAGCTCCTCGCGGCCCCCAAGGATGTGATGCCGAAGGACGATCCGTACGTCAAGGATGACTCGGTCGTGAATATCGGCAACCACCGCGAACCGAATTTCGAGGCGATTACCGCGGCCAACCCGGATCTGGTTATTGTGGGCCAGCGCTTCGCCCAGCATTATGACAAGATCAAGGCTGCCGCTCCGAACGCCGCGATTATCGATATGAATATCGTGCTACCCAAGGAAGAACAGGATGCGGACGCCAATAAGTCCGGCGAACTGCTCATGGACGGCATGAAGAAGGACGTTGAGGATCTGGGCAAGATCTTCGGCAAGGAAAAGGAAGCCGCCAAGCTCAACGCGGACTTGGATGCCGCGATTGCCGCCGCGCGCGATGCCTACCCGGCCGGCCAGAAGGTGCTGTCCATCAACACCAACGGTGGCAAGATGGGTTACCTCGCCCCGGGCGTGGGCCGTACCCTCGGGCCGCTCTACCCGCTCCTCAACCTCACCCCGGCCTTCGATCTGGGTGAAGGAACCTCGAACCACAAGGGTGACGAAGTTTCCGACGAAGCTCTGGCGCAGGCCAACCCCGAGTGGATCCTCATTATGGACCGCGATGCCGGCGTGGGCGAAGGCAACGAAGCTCACGGTGCTGATCTGGTAACCAACTCCCCCGCCATGGCCAATGTGCCGGCGGTGCAGAAGAAGCAGATCCTGACCATGCCCGCGGATACCTACGTCAATGAAGGTCCGCAAACCTACATCGAATTCCTCAACGACCTGGCTAAGGCCTTCAAGGCCGCCAAGTAGCTCAGGCTAGAGGCTAACCAACCTGCGGGGGGCGGGAACCCGCCCCCCGCAGCATGTACGCCCATGACAACACCACCGCAGAGTTCTCTTTCCTCACGCAGACCTACCGCGAGCAGGCTGCTGCGCGCCCTGCCCCTGACCCTCGGCATTATTATTCTGGCCGGCCTGGTCTACCTATCCATGACCACCGGCACCTACAATATCGCCGAGCACGAAGGTGGCGAATTCATGTACTTCGCCACCCGCATCCCCCGCACCGCCTCCCTGGTGCTGGCCGGCGCCGCCATGGCCATGTGCGGGCTGGTTATGCAGCTGCTGACCCAAAATAAATTCGTGGAACCCACCACCACGGGCACCACCGAATGGGCCGGCCTCGGGCTGCTCGTCGTAATGTTCCTGGTCCCGCATACCTCGCTTATCGAGCAGATGCTGGCCGCCATCCTTTTCGCTTTTATCGGCACCATTATTTTCTTCCTGGTGCTGCGCCGGGTCACGCTGCGCTCCTCGGTGATTGTGCCGATTGTGGGGATTATGCTCGGCGCGGTTGTCAGCGCCATTTCCACGTTCTTCGCCCTCAAAACTGACACCCTGCAAACCCTAGGGGTGTGGTTCCAGGGCAGTTTCGCTAATGTGGTGGCCGGGCGCTACGAACCGCTGTGGATCGTTCTTATCGCCACGGTGCTTATTTTCATCCTGGCCGACCGCCTCACGGTGGCGGGCCTGGGTGAGGATGTGGCCACCGGCCTGGGCGTGAATTACAACCTCATCGTGCTGCTCGGCACCGGGGTGATCGCCCTGACCACCGGCGTGGTCACCGTGGTGATCGGCCGCATTCCCTTCCTCGGGCTCATCGTCCCCAATATTATTTCGCTGCTGCGCGGGGATGATCTGCGCTCCAACCTCCCCTGGGTGTGCGTTTTCGGGGCCGGGATCCTCACGGTCTGCGACCTGGTATCCCGCACCCTCATCGCTCCCTTTGAAATCCCGGTGTCACTGATCCTCGGCACCCTGGGAGCGGCCGTGTTCATCTTCCTTATTCTGCGGCAGCGCCGGAGGCTCTCATGAGCGTCGTCGTACCACAATCTCCCGAAAAATCTTGTGCCACGGGCGCAGCTCCCCGCCACGCGGGTGCCTTCGCGACCCCGCGGGCGCGGCGGCGCTACTGGCTGCTGCTCATCGGCATCGCGCTACTCGGCGTGGCTTTCACCGCGCTCTATTTTGTGTGGAATATTCCGGTGGCGGTGGGAAGCGAGGGCTTCTGGATTATTACCCGGATGCGAGCCGAGGCGGTGTTTTCGATTCTGCTGGTGGCCTTTTGCCAGTCGCTAGCCACCCTCGCGTTCCAGACGGTGACCACCAACCGGATTCTTACGCCGTCGATTATGGGTTTCGAGTCGCTGTATTCGGTGATTCACACCTCCACGATTTTCTTCTTCGGGGTGGCCGGATTCGTGGCTTTCACCGGGGTGCGGGCCTTCCTCATCCAGGTGGCGATTATGGTGGCGTGTGCGCTGGCGCTGTACGGCTGGCTGCTGCGCGGTAAGCTCGGCAGCCTGCATATTATGCTGCTTATCGGCATTATTATCGGCACTGGCTTGGGCTCACTGTCCGCGTTTATGCAGCGTATGCTCACGCCCTCCGAATTTGATGTGCTGTCCGCGCGCATGTTCGGCACCATCGCGAATGCGCGTTCGGATGTGTTCGTGGCGGCGCTGCCGCTAGCGCTCGGGGCGGGCCTGGCGCTCCTCCTCATTTCGCGTTCCCTCAACGCGATTGCGCTGGGGCGCGATGTGGCGGTGTCGCTGGGCGTCAATCACCTGCGGATGCTGCTCATTTCGCTCACACTTATCGCGGTGCTGGTCTCGGTGTCCACGGCGCTGGTGGGGCCGATGACGTTCTTCGGTTTCCTCGTGGCAACCCTCACCTACCAGGCGGCGGATACCTACGATCACCGTTTCCTCTTCCCCATGGCCGCCGTGATTGGTTACGCGGTGCTCATGGGTGGCTTCTTCGTGATGAAAAATATTTTCTCGGCGGAAGGCGTGGTCTCCATCATTATTGAGCTGGTGGGCGGCCTGACGTTCCTCGTCGTCGTATTGAGAAAGGGGCGGTTGTAATGCGCCACCGCAAGAAAACAGCAGGCACGCATCTTGAGGTTCCCGCGCCGGTGCCGCCGGTGGTCTCCCCGCATCTGCGTGCGGCCGATCTGAGCTGCGCCGATCCGATGATCCGTATGGAGGGCACCCGCCGCGATTACAGTTCGGAGGTGCGGATCGGCCCGGTCACCTTGGATATTCCGCACGGCGGGGTGACGGCCCTGGTGGGTCCGAATGGTGCGGGCAAGTCCACGCTACTCACGATGATTGGGCGGCTTATGCGTATGGACGCGGGCGCGATTGCGGTGGCGGGTCTTGATGTGACGACGACGAAATCCGCCGATCTTGCCAAGATTCTCGCGATTCTGCGCCAGGAAAATCACTTCGTTACCCGCCTGACGGTGCGTCAGCTGGTCGGCTTCGGGCGTTTCCCGTATTCGAATGGGCGCCTGACCGCCGAGGATGAGAAGATCATTTCCCGCTATATTGATTTCCTTGGGCTGACCGAGCTGGAAGGGCGCTACCTGGATGAGCTCTCCGGTGGGCAGCGCCAGCGCGCCTACGTGGCGATGGTCCTCACCCAGGAAACCGATTGCGTGCTGCTGGACGAGCCGCTCAATAACTTGGATATTTCGCATTCGGTGCAGATGATGCGCCACCTGCGCCAGGCCGCGGACGAGCTTCACCGCACCATCGTGCTGGTTATCCACGATATTAATTTCGCGGCACGCTACTCGGATCGCATTATTGCCATGCGCGAAGGCGTGGTCATGGATGCCGGCACCCCGGCGGATATTATGACCCCGGAGCGCCTCTCCGCGATTTTCGACGCGGAGATCGACGTGAGCCCCGGCCCCTGCGGCCCGGTCGCGATTTATTAGCCTGAGGCGTGCGTGCTGGGCGCAATGAGAATTGCACGGCCCAGCACGGAGATTATTTTCATTCATGTAGGCCCTGCGTTGACCCTGATACAGAACCTCCCGAGGAGTGAACCTGGTTAATGACAAATTAGCCAGTTCATTCCTCGGGAGGACTTTGATGAAACACAAGGCTACACCATCACGGATGGCGACATAAGAAAACTAGACTTCTTCTAATTGCAAAGCCTTAGTTTCTTTCGCGAACATATAGATGCCCGCGCCGATGAAGAGCAATACCGCGAAGATGACGAAGGGCACCAGAACCACTTCCGGGGTCGGTTTACCTCCTCCGATCATCGCTCCCACCATGTAGGGACCGAATATCTTTGCCGTGGCACCTATCCCGTACCCCAGGCCGAGCCCGGTGGAGCGAGCCTCGTTGGGGAATTGCTCGGCACCGAAGGCGTTCAAGATACCGAAGGCGCCGTCACCAAAGGCCATGGCAATGAGGATGCCGATGAAGAAGATAATCCCGGCTGAGTATCCATCCATTTGGCTGGCAAAGGCCGCAATTAGGCAGCCGATACCGCCAAGGACGCCCCAGATCAGCATGGTTGTGCGCCGCCCGATGCGGTCAGAAATCCACGCTGAGCCCAAGCGTCCGAGCAGATCTGCCAGGGAAACACCCATGAACATGTAGACCACCGTGGAGATATCGAACTTGAAGGATTCGCCGAGGATGGCCTGTCCCCAGGACTGAATGGTGAAGGAACCTAAGATGAAACAGAAGGAGCCAAAGGTAACAATCGCCAACGCTTTGGGATACTTGGTGAAAATAACTCCGTATGATGCCGCTTGCTTTTGTTCATAAACAGGAAGCTCACCCACTTCTTCAACGGGAATCTGGAGTGCCCAGGCATAGGCCTTGCGTGCATCTTCCACCCGACCGCGCGACACCAGGTAGCGCGGCGACTCCGGGACGAAGAAGGCCCACGCCACGAGAACAACGGGTACACACCCCAGGGCAATGAGTCCTTTCCATCCCAAGGGTTCACCGAGGAACTTTGTTGCCAAGGACCCTAAGAAAATACCCAGAGGAATGAAAACCGAGGTCAGACCAGAGAGTAAGCCACGCTGTTTCGCGGGAACGAATTCCTGGACATAGGGGATAGAAGTGATGTTCAGACCCCCAACCCCGATGCACACACCAACGCGGTAGAGAGCCAGTAACAGCCATTGACCGGGCGTGATGGTCAGACACAGAGCCGTGAATACCACCAAAACCACGATGCAACTAATGAAAGCGGTTTTACGTCCGAAGCTGTCGGCGAGGCGGCCCCACATAATCGCTCCGACTACGGTACCCACGCCGGAAGCCGCTCCGATGATGCCGGCTTGCATTCCGGTGAGTTCCCAGCCTGGAGTTTTCATCAACAGGGCGATGACGAAGCCAATGAGGAACAAATCGAAGAACTCCGAAATGTTACCCACCACGGTCATGCCGATCAAACTGCGCTGGTTGCGGGTTAGCGGACGGGAGTCAACTTGCTGCATTGCAGTTACAGAACTACTCATCATTAATTCTCCTTTACACGTCGCCACTTCTAGCGCAAGATGTCAGAGTTGTCGGCAGTTTCCAGTTCGCCGTGGCTGATACGGGTTAAGTCACCGTGATGTGTTAGCGCGATCTTCGCGGTTCGCATCCCAATCCGTACCCCGGCATCGAGATCGCCATTGAGATAGCCATACAAGGTACCGCCTACGAAGGAATCTCCGGCCCCGGGCCGATCCATCACGGGCACACGTTCCACGTCGTAGACCTTCTCGCCTTCAGCGGTAGAAGAATAGGTGCCGTCCAGTTGATCCGTGGAAACAACCACCGGAACCTCGAGGAATTCGCGCAGGTCGTGGCAAACTTGCGGGCCGCTACCCTTGAGCCCGAAAACCGAGCCAGCATCCCTGCGGGAACAGAACACGATGGAAGACTTCCGGGCAATCGGTTCTAGCACCTTACGTGCCTGGGCGCCGTCCCACAGGAGGGATCTGTAGTTGACGTCAAGCGCTACTTTGATTTTCCGCTCATGGGCCTGATCAACGAAGTAGGTCAATACCTTAGCGGTTTTTTCCGTCAAAGCAGCAGTGATACCGGTGACGAACACCATCTTGGTATCTAGCATGTCATCCCAGTTGACATCGTCGATGTCAATGTCCCGAAATGGGGTGTGTAAACGGTCATAGGTGACCTTGCCGGGTAGCGGCATCTCGCCTGGTTCAAGGAAATAGAGTGCCACCCGCCCTTCTTTCCGCATCACTACGTTAGACAGGTCGATCCCGGCCGAACGGAATTCCGAGAGAACCCTTTCGGAAAGGCCGCTTTCGGGCAGTACCGTACACCAAGCCGTTTTCTTGCCTAGCTGGGCCAGTAATCCGGCAACATTCGCTTCAGAACACGCGGCGGTCATCTTTAATCCCCGGGAGGAAACGAGGTGTTCTCCTTTGGGGCAGGTCAGCCGAATCTGACCTTCACCAATGGTGGTTAATTCGTACTTCATTGTCGAACTCCTAAACTTGCATTCATAGTGCCGTACCGATTTTGGTAACGATCATGATTGGCTAATACTTCCTCAGCTGGCAGATCCTCAATCTGCCCGAGGCCGGTGGCGATCGCGACGGTGCGAGCCACATCCTCTACCATCACAGCAGCTTGTAGCGCCTTGGCAATAGACGAACCAATAGTGAACACGCCATGCTGCTTCATCAATATGGCAGGGGAATCCCCGATGGAACGGATGACCTCCGCTCCGATTTCATCGCTGCCGATTCTGGCATACCCTCCACAAGGAATAGGGCCGCCGAATTCATCCGCGATGGCTGTTAGGCAACAGGGGATGGGTTTCCCTACCGCCGCAAATGCGGTGGCGTAGCGGGAATGAGTATGAATGACCGATTTGACATCCTTTTTGTGTTGGTAGATATAGAGATGTGAGCTCGTATCCGAGGACGGTCCGTGTTCCCCTTCCACTACCCGGCCGTCGGGAGCCACGACCACCATGTCCTTGGGTGTCATGTCTTCGTAGCGCATCCCCGAGGGTTTAATGACGATGTAGCCGGTTTCCTCGTCAATGGCGGAAAGGTTCCCGCCTGTCCAGGCAACCAATCCGTGACGTGGTAGTTCTAAGTTGCCGGCACACACTTCTTCGCGTAATTGCTCGAGCATAGTTACGGTTACGTCCTTTCTGGGGGAATGACGATAATGTTTGATTGCCTCAGGAGCACCTCAAGATATTCGCGTGCGGCGATGCACTTCGCGATTGAGTCCGGAGCGTCGTCGTTCCACATTTCGAGCATGATTCTGCCACTCCAGTTCTGACGCGCGAGTTCTCGGAAGGCTGCCGGGAAATCGACACATCCCTCGCCCAGCGGTATCCGTCGAGGTTGTCCGGGAAGTACGTCTTTGACGTGCAAAGCGACCATGCGCCCTTCCCCCGCTGCCAATTCGCTGGTTGCATCCCCGCCGTGTTCGGCAATGTTGCCGATATCGGGGTAGATGCGCAGCCAGGGCGAGGGCAGCTGCTCGAGAACTTTGACCACGTCAGGTATAGCTGCGAGGTCGTTCCCATCCACATTTTCGATAGCGAGGATAATGCCGCGTTGTTCCGCGTAGGGTAAGGCGAGGGCAAGAGTTTCCAGGTAGCGTTGCGCCGCATCGGGGTCGTGAGGTTCGTAGTAGGCGTAGTAACCCGCCACTTGCACGACCGGAATACCCATGTCCACACAGAAATCAATCGCTTTCCGGTACAGTTCAAGGGCTCGCTGGCGCATCTGCGGGTCTTGTGAACCAGGCATGACTGCCCGATGCGCCGAAAGACAGATGCCCCCTAAACGGATATGGGCCTGCCTTGCTGCTTCCCGCACGTTCTGCCGTTGGCGGTAATCCCACTCGAGGCGCTTCATGCGCTCGACGCTTTCATCGATGGAAAGATCCACGAAGGAAAACCCAGCTTCCCTGGCGTTGCGGAAAAATACACCCCAGTCATCTGTGCTAGGCAAGGCTTTTTCGTAGATTCCCAGGGTGACAGTGGATTCTTTTCGCTGCGTCACGCGTTCCACACCTGCCTTATCTTGGTTTGCAGGGCGGTGGCGGCCGCCAGGGGATCTTCGGCCTGGGTGATAGTGCGACCCGCGATGATGATATCCGGGTATTGCCCCGAGAATGCGTCGAGGTCAGCCACGCTCATCCCTCCGGTGATAGTTACCGTGAAACCGAGTTCCTTCAACTGCGCGATGCGTTCGAAGTCATGAGGTCCCCAGGTGAGTTTCCCCGCGGCTTCCAAGTCACGCGAGCGCTTCACGATGGCGTGTTTCACCCCAATATCCGCCCACTTCCGGGCTTTTTCCAGGGTGTAGTGTTCCTCAGCCAGTTCCACTTGCACCTCGCCGTGGAAACCTTCGGCTACCTTGACCACCTGTTCAATAGTGGTCAGCGATGCACCCGCCACGCAGGACACCCACGACGCTCCCGCCTCGAAGCAATTCCGGGCAATGAGGGAACCCGCTTCCGCGATGCGTACATCGGCCAGAATCGGTTTTTCGGGAAACAAAGCGCGGATTTCTCGCACTGCCCGTAGGCCTTCATTGATAATCAAGATGGTGCCGCACTCGATAATGTCAATCTGGGAGTGCGCTTTTTGCAGGGGCGCCAGCGCGTCTTCCATAGTTAAGGTATCGAGGGCAATTTGCAGTTGTGGCCGCATCTTAGCTGTCCTTACGCATGGTGAAGAAGCGCTGCGCGTTGTACATCAGCAGGTCTTCCACGTAAGCGCGATCAAAACCTTCGTCGAGCATGCGAGGTCCATCCACGGCAGGATTGAAGTCAACCCCTGTCACGGAACCGTAGGCTTTCTGATAGGAGGCCTTACCCGAGTCGGTTCCCAGGATAATCCGCTTGCCGTATCCCAGTTTTCCAAGTTCGCGCAGCTCCATGATCCGGTTGGAATCCGGTTGGTACTTGATTCGGTGAGTGCCGTCAATCTCCAGCCAGGCTCCGGTATCGAGGATTTGCTTCAAATACCACACATCGGCATTGCGCTGGATGTGGCCGATGGCAATCTGGTCCGCCGGCACACCGAGCTTAATGAGCTCCCGAGCCTGTTCAATCCCGCAGGTGCCGTACGTGGTGTGCGTGTTAATCGGTGCACCTGTCTCAATGGAAGCAATAGCGCATGCCCGCATGCACTTGTATTCAAAATCGGTAATCATGCCGTAGGAAGTCGCGACTTTGATACACCCGGCCTTCATCTTGGTGCGTTCCACGATAGGCCCGGAGTAGTCGAAACGGTCGATACCTTCTGTAATGTCTTTAATCAACAGGTCGGCAATCTGGTTGACCGTGTAGCGGCTGACCCAGTGCGAACGGGTCTCGAGGTAGACCTTTTCGCGGTGGAAACCGGTGCAGGCAATCACCTGCAGATTCGGCACCCGGTTATTAACTTCCAGCAACTTCTCCAGGTCACGCCCCGAGTTAGCCGGACACATGTCCACAACCGTGCCGCCGTGAGGACTCCACTTCAGCGAAGCCTCGGCAAAGTATGTTCCTTCTTCGACGGCCTTGTCCACATCCGCCAGCAAATGATCGGGGTCAATGTACACTTCCCCGGCTCCCGTACGAATCAAGTGGTCATGCGCATTTACAACCCCGAGGGTCTCCGGCGCCACATCACCTTTGATTGTGCGTGCGTAACTCATTGCATTCTCCTTTGATTGCAACTGACTACCTCTATCTGAGGCCTGGCATTCAGCGTAGATAGAGTTTGTCAAGCAGAAAAGGAGTATTTTGAACATATGTTCCGTGAATTGATGAATGAGCACCAGATTCACGCCGAATAACGGCGATAATCATCACTCCGAAAGTGGTGCTATCAGCTATGCTGAACATATGTCCAAGGAAGCACATACTATTTATGACCGCGAGCACCTCGAATTACTCCTGGAAGTTTCCAAAAGGTACTACCTTGATAATGCCAAGCAAAGCGACATAGCTGCTGAAATTGGCTACTCTCGAGTGACGGTTTCCCGGTTATTGGCACAGGCTCGCGCGGCCGGGATTGTGAAAATAGAAATTTCCCATCCCTCGGCACGTCTCCTTGGTTTGGAGCAACAGCTACTCGATACCTACCAGCTCAAGGAAGTACGAGTGGTCGCCACCAGCGAAGCGGACACTAAATCTGCCATTGGCTCCGCCGCGGCAGATGTGTTGCTGGCACATTGCAACCCTCGTTCTACCGTGGCAATTTCTAATGGTCGCGCGGTGGCCGCTACGGTAGCGAAACTGCCCCGACGCACCTGGACCTCGTCTTGTGTCGTTCCTATTCTGGGAATGACCGGTTCGGGACTCCCCTTCATAGATAGCCCGGATTTATGCCGAGCCGCCTCGAAGAAACTCGGGGGCAACCACTGGGTTCTTCCCGTACCGCTGGTGTTTGAAACCGAGTTAGCTGCGCAGGCGATGAGCCAGGAACCATCGGTGCATCGCACCTTGGATTTAGCCGCTCGTGCCGATGTGGCATTGGTGGGAGTCGGGGCGGTGTCCATAGCTGGTTCTAGCCCCTTGCTGCGCAAATGGATCACCCATCCGATTCAACGTGAGCTGGCTCGGAAACACGCGGTGGCGCACCTCAACGGGCACTACCTTAACGCCCAGGGAAAGCATGTTGATGTGTCCTTGTGCCGCCGTACCGTGTGCCTCCACCCCTCTAAACTGCGCGATATCCCTTTTGTGGTGGGGGTGGCTTACGGCACGGAAAAGGTTGCCGCTATAGAAGCAGTGCTGGTGGGTGGCTATCTTGACGCCTTGATTACCGACGATTACACCGCTGCGGCTCTCGTTGAAGAGGTCTAACTCGCCGGTGGCTTATCGATCACCGAGCCGTTCACGGAGCGGAAGTCCCAGACGGTGCGGCAGGCCATATTTTCCTCCCGAGCCTGTCCGTCCGGCCCGCGCACTTCCTGAGTGAAATCGGGGCTTTCCACCATGTAATCCACGTATTCGATCACCCCGGTGCGCCGGTTATATCCCACGCTGCCCGCGAGAATGACCCAGTCGCCATCCTGCGCGCAGGTATCCATGAGCTGGGTACCCAGTGAAGGAAGTTTCGTGCCTTGACGCAGTTCCCCCGATACAACCCCGCGCTCATTTTCGGCGCCGTAATCGGCGCTGCGAATCAGGAACCGCATATCGTCCTTCGAAAGCGGCGCCAGGCTCGCCTTATTGGGAGGCTGCCCGTTGATGGTATATTCGAGCACCTTATCCCCGTCATAGCGCTGCACCAGCTCATTGACGCTGAGTCGCGAAGCCCAATCATCCAGGCCAGAGCTGTTATTGGTGCGCAGCACCCCGACCTCGAACTCCGTCATGCCATCGACCGCACGCAGAGCTTCCGCCATGATCGCCTCCCCCGATGCGGGTTCCGCACCGGGCGAGCCAGCCGCAGCAGGCGAGGGCGCTGCATTGCTTGATGACCCCGCCGCGCCCGCCGTTGGGGTAGCGCTTGCCGAACCGGCCGACGGTGCCGGGGTGCTTGCGGCCTGCTGCGGCGTCGTCGTGCTACTACAGGAAGCGAGGGCCGCAACCGCGCAGATTCCCGCGACGCTGCGGAAAATATTCTTTCGTGCCATACCTCATGCTACCGCCGCACGGCGCGTAAGTGTGACGGGCACCGCAACCCGGCGCGCCCGCACCGTTCGAGCACCGCCCACACCGTTGCGCACCGCCCGCGCCGTTGCGTCACCGCCCGCGCCGTCCCAGCCCCATTGCGCCCCGCACCCAAGAAACATTCACCCGCCGTCCAGCTTCCTTGCCTAGAATCGTTTTTTATGAACGACGCCGCACCCGCGCAGCGGGACTTTGACTCGACCGCGCCCGGCCCGGCGCCCACCGCCCCGGCCCCCGCCGCAAGCAAACCCGCGCAACGGGAACCCGAGTCCCTCGCCCTGACCGATCCCGCCACCGACCCCACCACCGGCAACGAGCACGTGCCCGCGAGCGACCCGGCCCTTGGGCTCAGCGCCGCGCAGGCCGCCCAGCTCGCCGCGGAAGGCAAAGCGAATACCCTGCCCGACCGCTCGGGGCGCTCGGCCGCGCAGATTGTGCGCGATAACGTTTTCACCCGTATTAATTTCATGCTCGGGGTGCTGTTTATTGCTGTGATCCTGACCGGTTCGTGGATCAATAGCGCTTTCGGCCTGCTCATTATCGCGAACTCGATTATCGGCATTATTCAGGAGCTGCGCGCCAAGCACACCCTTGATTCCCTGGCCGTCATCGGCGAAGCTCATCCGCGGGTGCGCCGCGAGGGCGAAGTGCGTGAAATCGCGCGCGAAGAGGTGGTGCTGGGCGATATTATCGTGGTCGCGGCCGGCGAGCAGATCGTGGTGGACGGCGTCGTCACCGAAGCCGATTACCTCGAGGTGGATGAATCGCTCCTCACCGGCGAATCCGATTCCATCCACAAGGAACCCGGTGCCGCGATGATGTCCGGCTCTTTCGTGTCCTCCGGCTCGGGTAGCTACCGCGCCACCCGCGTGGGTGCCGAGGCCTACGCCGCCAAACTCACCTCTGCCGCCTCGAAATTCTCACTCGTCGATTCCCAGCTGCAAAACGGCATCGACCGCATCCTTAAAGCCATCACCTGGGTGCTGGTGCCGGTCGGGCTGCTGACCATCTGGGGGCAGATCCGCGTGGTGGGCCTGGACTGGGCCGCCATCGGCGCGCAGTGGCGCGATATCGTGCTGTCCGTGACCGGCGCGCTGGTGCCGATGATTCCCGAAGGCCTGGTGCTCATCACCTCGACCGCTTTCGCGCTGGGCGTGATCCGGCTCGGTCGCCTAAACGTGCTGGTCAACGAGCTGCCCGCCATCGAAGGCCTCGCGCGCGTGGATACCGTCGCCGTGGATAAAACCGGCACCCTCACCGAAAACACCCTGCGGTTCGCGGGACTCGAGTTGGTGCCCGGCGCGGCTTCGAGCAGCGGCTCTGCTTCCGGTTCTGCTTCCGGAGGCGCGAGTTCTTGCAGCGGTTCCGGTTCCGGCACCGTGTGCGAACAGCACGACGCCGCCGCCACTCCCGCCGCGCGCGCTCAGGCCATCGCGCGGGAAGCCCTGGCCCAGCTGGGGGCGGCCGATCCGGCCCCGAACTCCTCCATGGAGGCCATCCAGGAAGCCCTCGGCGCGCCGGCCCAGCCGTGGAAGGTGGCCGAACGCCAGCCTTTCACCTCGGCGAAGAAGTGGTCCGGGGTGAGTTTCGCCAATGGCCAGCACTGGATTATGGGCGCCCCGGATGTGCTCCTTGATCTGGCGGGTACGTGCGGCCCGGCGGGCGCCGTCGCCCCAACTGGCGCCGTCGTTCCGCATGGCAACACCGCAGCAACGAGCGCCATCACTCCCGCGGCCGCTATCAACGCCGCCCGCGAGCGCGCCGCCGCCATTGCCGCCACCGGCCAGCGTGTACTGCTCCTAGCCCGCAGCGATACGCCGGTCACGGCCGCGAACGCGCCCGGCAACATCGAGCCGCTCGCCTTCATTTTGCTCGACCAAAAAATCCGCCCGGACGCCTCCGATACCCTGCGCTATTTCGATTCCCAGGGCGTGGCGGTCAAAGTTATCTCCGGTGATAATGCCGCGGCGGTCGGGGCGGTGACCACGCAGCTCGGCGTCAATGTGGGCACTCCCGTCGACGCGCGCACCATCCCGGAGGCGAGCTTCGCGGAAACTATTAATGAGAATGCCGTGTTCGGGCGCGTGACCCCCGATCAGAAACGCGCTATGGTTGCGGCGCTGCGCGGGGCGGGACACACTGTTGCGATGACGGGCGATGGTGTCAATGACGTGCTTGCCCTCAAGGATGCCGACCTGGGCATCGGCATGGGCTCCGGCACTTCCGCGACCCGCTCGGTCGCGAAAATTGTGCTCCTCGACGATAAATTTGCTTCGTTGCCGCACGTGGTCGGCGAGGGCCGGCGCGTGGTGGGAAATATCGAACGCGTGGCGCGGCTTTTCCTCACCAAAACGGTGTATTCGGCGGTGCTGGCCATCGCGGTGCTGCTGTTCGCGCTACCCTACCCCTTCGTGCCGATTCACGTGACGATCACCGGCTGGTTCACCATCGGCATCCCGGCCTTCCTCCTCTCTCTGCCGCCGAATAACGACGCCGCCCGCCCCGGTTTCGTGCAGCGCGTCATGCGTTTCGGTTTCCCGGCGGGCCTGATTGTCGGGGTTGCGACTTTTATTACTTACGTGATGTTGTACGACGGCGCAGCTAGCTCGGCATATGCGACTCAGGTGTCCACCGCGACTCTTCTAACGATGATTATTGCCTCCTCGTGGGTGCTCGTGGTGGTGGCCCGGCCCTATGTCTGGTGGAAGATTCTGCTGATTTTGCTGCCGCTGCTCGGGTACGGGGTGATTTTCCTCTGGCCGTTCACGCAGCGCATCTTCATGCTGGATTCCTCCAATACCGGGGCGATGGCCCTGGGTACGCTGGTGGGGCTGAGCGGGGCGGCGCTGATTGAAGCGCTGTGGTGGTTCTTGGGGCTGCACTTCGGGGAGCCGGCTCGGCTGTGGCAAAGCGCGGAGCAGCGGGCCGCGCAGCGCACCCAAGCTGAGCTGCGCAAGAAGGCAACGGCGGAGCGGCGCAAGAAGGTGACGGCGGAGCGGCGCACAGCAGCCGCGGGCGCGAAGTAGCGGGTGTTTCTCTGCTGGCCGAAAGGTCCTGAGCTTGGCAAACACGAAACTTGCTTGCCGCTCCCGGCCGCCCTCTGATTGAATGAATGTGGCTTGGCCCGTGTAACCGTGCGCTCCGGTGTATCCCGTAGCGTGCGGAAGGGGCCAGGTACCTGTCATATCGGGGCGTTTTCGCCGGTTACCGTGCGTGTTTATCGCGCGGGGTTACCGCGCACCGCTCCCGCGCATCGTTAGGATTTATCGTGAGCGAAGAAGACGCAACCCGTTCGCCGCAGGGCGGCGAACCCACCCGAGCTTTCCCTCCGCACGGCTCCGAGAACACCACTCCCGGCACGGGCAGCGCGCCCGAAGCCGCCGGCGCAGCTGATGCTGCCAGCGCGCCCACCCAAGCTTTTTCCACGCCCAGCTCACCTTCGGGCGATTACCCCACTCAGGCCTACGGTGCACCTACCGCCGCTTATCCCGGTCAGGGCCAGTATGGCGCCGCCGGGCAGGGCGGGCAGTACGGAGCCGGACAACCCGGGCAAGCCGGGCACTACGGCGGCCCCGCATATCCGGGAGCTCAGGCCGGCGCCGGCACCGGCACCCAGTATCCCGGCCAGGCTGGCCAAGGCAATCACTACGGCAGCCAGGCTGGTTACCCGCAGCGGGGTAATTATCCGGGTCAGGCCCCGCAATACGGTTCCGGCCAGGGCGGGCAGTACGGCGGCCCGGGCTATCCCGGCGGGCAATATGGCGGCGCCGGCTACCCGGGCGGCTCGGGCAATCAGTACCCCGGCGCAGGTGGCCCGAACGGACCTGGCGGCCCGAATGGTCCGCGCGGGAGTTATCCGGTCGGCTACGGTCAGCAGCCCAAGCAGAGCAAAACCGGCCTGTTTGTTGGTATCGGCGTGGGAATCATCGCGTTGATCGCTCTAGTTGTTGGCCTTATTTTCTTCCTCAACCGGGATAAGGCCAGCGATGATGCGCAGCCCGATCCCAGCTCGGTTCCTTCGGTTAGCGCACCCGCCACCCCGGACGCCACGGCCGCTCCGGAAACCAGCAAGGCACCCATCCTTGATTCGCCTACCACGCCCGCCCCCGCACCCTCCGGTGACTCGGGCGGCTCAACAGGTAAGGACGGCAAAGAAGGGCTGACCTACACCTACCCGCCGGAAAAAATCGCAGCGCTCTTCGATACCTTCCTCAAGGACCCGAGCTTCACCGCAGCATTTGGTAAACCTGCGCGTGACGACGTCGGCACCTGCATCGGCAATGCCGCACAGGGCAAGCTATCCGACCAGTTCATCGATGTCATCGAACGCGCCAGCAAGGGCGACATCATGGCCGGCAACGAAATTGAGGACCCCAAGTTCATGACTGACCTGCTCAACTTCATCCTCGTCATGGACTCCTGCGGAATAGATATCACAATGCAGTAGGGGCGTCGCCCTCATCAGCACCCCCGTGGGCCTATTGCGCATTCATTCACCCGGGCGCCGATTCCTTTCACGGAATTAGCGCCCGG
Source organism: Actinotignum urematis (assembly GCF_051264595.1). NCBI lineage: Bacteria > Bacillati > Actinomycetota > Actinomycetes > Actinomycetales > Actinomycetaceae > Actinotignum > Actinotignum urematis. The sequence goes on from NZ_JBOZBG010000010.1 coordinate 68,708, forward strand.
GTGCTTTGCATTCTGGCCCGGGCCGCTACCTCGCCGCCGCGGCTCGCTGGCCCAACCGGCTGGCTCCGCCCGCCGCCTCGCCGGACTTGCTCACCGTCCCGGACTTTCTCACCTCCCCGGCCCACATCACTGCATATTATGCGCGTGGCCACATAGGCGTCGTCGTACATGCCCTGCATCACAGGCCGTACCCTGCCGAAAACACGGGCGGGCAGGTACACTCAGAGCCCCAAGGAGGTTATGTTATGCATAATAATAATTATTATCATTGTGAGCACGGCGACCACGCCGGCGGGCAATGCACCTGCGCTCAGCGCAGTTCTGGCGCCTCCGCCGCATCGGCGTCGGAGGAGAGCACGCCATCCGAGGAGGATGGCGAATCATTTAGCGTGGCCGGCCAAAACGGCGAAAATGGCGAAGTTAGCGAGGATGGCGACAACGCGCACCTATGCCACCTGGCTCGTACGCCCACCGCGGTAGCTCCCGCTGCCGGTCATGATCATGCCAGCGGCCATGAGCACGGGCCCGGGCATGTGCACGGCGCCGGGGCGCAACGCGGGCGCATCGCCTGGGCGCTCGGTATTACTTTCTCGATTCTGATCGCCGAGGTGATCGGGGCGTTCTGGCTCGGCTCGCTGGCCCTCCTTGTGGATGCCGGCCATATGCTCACCGATAGCGCCGGCCTGGTCATGGCGCTGGTGGCCGCTCACCTCACCACCAAACCCGCAACCAACCGCCGCACCTGGGGTTATGCTCGGGCGGAGATTATTTCCGCGTGCTTGCAGGCGACGCTGCTCCTCGGCGTGGGTATTTTCGTGATCATCGAAGCGATCAAACGCCTGACCGACCCGCCGGAGATGCCGGCTGCGCCGCTGCTGATTTTCGGCATTATCGGCCTGCTGGGCAATATCGCTTCCATGCTGATCCTCTTCACCGGGCGCGGCGCCAGCCTCAATATGAAGGCCGCCTTCCTGGAAGTTTGCAATGACGCGCTCGGTTCGGTTGCGGTGATCGTGGCGGCGGCGTCGATCTACTTCACCGGCTGGGGCGGCGCGGACGCGATTGCCGCGATCCTCATCGGAATTCTTATTATTCCGCGTGCGCTGCGGATTCTGTCCACTGCGCTCAACGTGTTGATGGAGGCGACGCCGCAGGGCCTGGACCTGGACGAAGTGCGCCAGCATATGGAGAATCTGCCGCACGTGATTCGGGTGCATGATATGCATGCGACGACGGTCGCCACCGGGCTGCCGGTGCTCAGCGCCCACGTGGTGGTTGAGGATGAGTGCTTCTTCGACGGGCACGCCCCGCGGATCCTCGATCAGCTCCAGCAGTGCGTCGCCGAGCATTTCCCGGTCAAGGTGGAGCATTCCACTTTCCAGCTGGAGCCGGCCGAGCATAGCAAATGTGAGTACGTGCCGCATGGGTAGAGAGTGGCGCTAAGCGCGGGCGGTGAGTAAGCACTGGGCCGCGAGCATCTATACCGCGAGCGTGACCGAAAGCAACCGCAGACCGCTGATAAGAACCGCAGACACGTGTGGGGGCACCCCAATCGGAGGTGCCCCCACACGTGTTTTTGCTAGTGCCTTAGCGGGATAGCGAGCCGGCAGAATAACCGGCAGAATAGAGCACCGGCAATTAGCAAGCAGCCCTAAGAATTCTTGCGGCGAGTAGCCACGAGGGCTCCGCCTGCCAGAACAAGCATGCCACCCAGAGCGAAGGGCGCCGCCGCATCACTACCGGTATGGGCGAGGGAACGGCTGCCCGCCTTGGCTACCGTGCCCTGCTTGCCGGGGGTAGCGGTCGCACCGGTTGTGCCGGGCTGGCTGGGTTCACCAGGAGTTCCGGGAGTTTCAGGCGTGCTGGGCGTCGTACCCGATGCCTGCCCAGGCTGACCGGGGTCACCAGGCTGGCCCGGGTTGCCCGGCTGACCCGGAGTTCCAGGCTCACCCGGCTCCGGAGTTTCCGTTCCAGGCTCAGGCGCAGGTTCCGGTGCCGGCTCGGGCTTCGGCTTGACGGTCAGCTTCGCTGTCCGAGTTACCGTGGCACCCTTCTCATCGGTCACCGTGAAGCTCAAATCATAGGTTCCCGGGGTATTCGGGTCATAGGCATTATCCGGGCTGGGCACCGCGGTGCCGCTGGAGGACACCACCATATCCGCGGGATCGAAAGGATCACCCACGGTGATGGTCATATCCTTGAGGCTCAGCTCCGGAGCAGCTTCGATGATGACCCAAGGTTGCTTGACAACTAGCTGCGCCGTCGCCGTACGTTTCACACCCTGCTCGTTCGTCACCGTAAAGGTGAGAGTGTAGGTACCGGGAGTCTTCGGATCGTATACGTTATCCGGGCTGGGCACGGCCGTGCCGCTGGAAGAAACCACCATATCCACCGGATCGAAAGGCTCACCGGCCTTGATTTCCACGTTCTTGAGCGTGAGCTCCGGGGCGGGAATGAGCGGGGTCCAACGCTTCTTGACGATCAGCTTCGCGGTGCGAGTAACCGTGCCGCCCTTGCTGTCCTTCGCCGTGAAAGTGATGGGGTATTCGCCAGCAACAGCATTGTCATAATCGCCCGCGGGCGTGACAGAGCCACCGTTGGCCGGATCGGTCAGATCCTTGCCGGCAAAATCCGTGGCGGAGACGACCATATCCGAAGGAGTGAATGCCTCACCCTCCCAAATCTCGATGTTCTTCACCTCGAGGGCCGGCTCCTTGGCCCACGCCGCGGTCAGATTGACCACGTTTTGCCGGCGGTATCCCAGCAGCCGGTTCGGGTCAATTTCGTCGAAACGGTAAGGTTTATCCACTGTGTACACGTTGTACTTGTAGGGCGGCTCGACGGCCGGAATATTGAGAGTGCTCTTCCCAATCCACCCGAGGAAGGTGTAACCCTCGCGCACCGGGTCCGTGGGCTTCTGCACGGTGCCGTGCGGGGTGATGAACATGCTGTAGAACGAGCCATCCTGGGCCTGATGCAGCGGATCGGTCGGAATCTTATCGGTCCAGGTACCGCCGTTGAGGTCATAGGTGGCGTAATTGAACTGTTCGTAGGAGATCTGCTGGAAGTAAATATTTTCGGTCGGTTTCACGTCCTTCACGTGGTACGTGAGGACGGCGTCCTTCCCGATCCCGGTCACGCTCTGCTCGAGGTTATCGGGGTAAAGCAGATCCGAGCCCGTGCTGGTAATCTTCCAGCCCGGCTGCATAACGATCTGACCGTTGAGCACCCAGCCCGCCGGAATTCGCTTGTAGTTGTAACGCTTGGCCGGGTCGCTCGGATAGGTAATACTTTCCGAAGGGTTATCTGGATTGTGAGCGGTGAACTCAAATTTTTGTATCTTCTCACCGATCACGTAGTTAAAATCAACAGACTGAGGCGCCGCCTCCGCCCGCAGGGGTTGCCCAACGACGACCATCGCAATAGCAGCGATCACCGCCAGCACCCTCGAAAGGTTTCGCGTGAGCATGTGGTGTGTCCTTACCTTAGATGAGTGATGAGTAAACTCAACTCAAGTAAATCACAATTGGAGAGTTAATTCTTAAGGTATTCAGCGTTTGCGCAGGTCACGACTGTGTGATTGATCATTTTCACAAAAGTTTTATGTTGATTTTACGCCGCGCAGTTTTACGTAACATAAATAATATTTTGCAGATTTTTGGAGCGCTTGCGTTTATGGCGCAGTTTCGTGCGGTACGACGGCGCAGCTGCGGCGACGGCGCAGCTTCGGCCAGCAATGTCACTTCGGCCGACGGCGCAGCTACCGGCCGGGGAAGCTGGGCACCGGGGAATGCCTCAGGATGCAAATTGGGGACCATCGGAGTCGCGTAGTGCAAATCCAGAGCAGAAATCCGGCCAAAATAGTGCGTAGATTTGCACCCTGTTGTGGGCTCGCTGTTGAAGCTTGGGTTAATAGACAAAAAGTGGGTCTTATATCCGGGGTTTGCCCCGCCATAGCAACGAAAAGTCGGCCTTATTGAGGTCGAGCACCTCAATAAGC
>NZ_JBOZBG010000011.1:0-70192 GCF_051264595.1 Actinotignum urematis
CCGGCTTCTAATAATGGTTGCCCTGCGTGGGGTGATGGTGATGGTAAGCCTGGCGCGGATGTGACGCTGGAGAAGGACCCTGCTAATGGCAAGGTTCCGGATACTGCATCATGTGAGGCGACTGGTGGTGCTACCTGCACTATCGGCGAGGATGGCAACGTCGTCGTCACGGTCCCTGGTAATGCCAAGGATAAGGACGAGATCACCGTTACCATCAAGGATGGTGACAAGGTTCTTGATACCTCCAAGGTGACCGTCAAGGATCCGGATACCGATGGCGATACTGTTCCAGATTCTTTGGATAAGTGCCCGGATGTTGCTGGGCCGGCTTCTAATAATGGTTGCCCTGCGTGGGGTGATGGTGATGGTAAGCCTGGCGCGGATGTGACGCTGGAGAAGGATCCGGCTAACGGCGATATCCCGAACACCGCGACCTGCGAAGCCGGTAATGGTGCTAGCTGCACCATTGGCCCGGATGGCAACGTCGTCGTCAAGGTTCCGGAAGATTCTGTCCCTGGTACTGAAATTCCGGTGACCATTAAGGATGGCGACACGCCCCTGGACACCTCCAAGGTGACTGTTGTTCCCGCGAACAACCCGATCTGGAACGACACAACTACCAAGCCGTTCGAACCGGCCGAGCTGCCTAATGAGGGTGGCCCCGTCCCGGCAGGCTCCACGGTTGAGGTGACCGGTCCGGGTACCGCAACCCTGAACGAAGACGGCTCGATCACCGTTACTCCGAACGCGAACGCCAAGGATAAGGACCAGATCGTCGTCAAGGTCAAGGACCCGAACGGTAAGGATCTTGACTCCGCTACCGTGACCATTGCTGATCCCGACACCGACGGCGACGATGTCCCCAACGGCAAGGATCAGTGCCCGACCATCGCTGGGCCGGCTTCCAATAACGGTTGCCCGGCGTGGGGTGATGGTGATGGTAAGCCCGGCACTGATGTGACGCTGGAGAAGGATCCGGCTAATGGTCCAATCCCGTCCTCGGCCACCTGCGAAGCAACCGGTGGTGCCACCTGCACTATTGGCGGGGATGGCAACGTCGTCGTCAAGGTTCCTGGTGACGCGACCCCTGGCACTGAAATCACAGTAACCATTAAGGACGGCGATAAGACACTTGATACCTCCAAGGTGACGGTTACCGAGCCGGACAAGCCTGTGTGGAACGACGGAAACAGTAAGCCGGGTGTTCCAGTTGACCTTCCTAATACCGGCGGGCCGGTACCCGACGGTACAACGGTGGAAGTGAACGGTCCGGGGACCGCGACCCTCAATCCCGATGGTTCAATCACGGTTACCCCGAATCCGGATGCTAAGGACAAGGACGAAGTTGTCGTCACGGTCAAGGATCGCGATGGCAAGGAACTCGATACCGTAACCGTGACGGTCAATGATCCTGATACTGACGGCGATGGCCTGACCGATTCCGAAGAGGAAAAGATCGGCACTGATCCCAACAACCCGGATACTGATGGTGATGGGATCAATGACGGTGATGAGGTCAATGGCACTAAGAATCCGTTCCAGGATGACAAGTCTGATCCGAATGGGAAGCCTGGTAATACTGACCCGCTCAACCCTGACTCGGATGGCGATGGTGTGAATGACGGTGACGAAGTTACTGGTAAGCACAACAATGGCAATCCGACTAATCCGAACAAGGCCGACTCTGATGGTGACGGCGTGACGGATGGGGATGAGAAGAAGGACGGAACTGATCCGAATAACCCGGACACCGACGGCGATGGCATCAACGACGGGGACGAGAAGAAGATCGGGACTGATCCGAAGAACCCCGATACCGACGGTGACGGGATCAATGACGGCGACGAGGTTAATGGCACCAAGAACCCGTTCAAGGACGATAAGTCCAATCCGGATGGTAAGCCTGGTAACACTGACCCGCTCAACCCTGACACTGACGGTGACGGCGTGAATGACGGTGACGAAGTGACCGGCAAGAACAACAATGGCAAGCCGACCAACCCGAACAAGGCCGATACCGATGGCGATGGCGTGACCGACGCTGACGAAATCAAGGACGGCACGGACCCGAACAATGCTGACACCGACGGTGACGGCGTGAACGACGGGGACGAAAAGAAGGACGGGACCGACCCGAAGAACCCGGACACTGACGGAGATGGTATTTCCGATGGCCGTGAAAAGGACCTGGGCACCGACCCGAAGAACCCGGACACCGATGGGGATGGCCTGACCGATGGTGAGGAAGCCGGCACGGATATCGACGAGAACGGTAAGCCTGCTCGTAACGAGGATGGCACCCCGAAGGTCGATGACTCCAAGGCCACCAAGACCGACCCGAAGAACCCGGATACCGACGGTGACGGACTCACTGACGGTGAGGAAAAGAAGATCGGTACTGATCCGAAGAACCCGGACACCGACGGTGACGGGCTCACGGACGGTGACGAAGTCAATGGCACCAAGAACCCGTTCCAGGACGATAAGTTCAATAAGGACGGCAAGCCCGGTAACACCGATCCGCTCAACCCTGACACTGACGGTGACGGCGTGAATGACGGTGACGAGGTGACGGGTAAGAACAATGGTGGTAAGCCGACTAACCCGAACAAGGCCGATACCGATGGTGACGGCGTCAATGATGGCGACGAAATCAAGAACGGTACCGACCCGAATAAGGGAGACACTGATGGTGATGGCCTGACCGATGGTGAAGAAAAGGTGATCGGTACTGATCCGAAGAACCCGGACACTGACGGTGATGGCATCAACGACGGCGACGAAGTCAACGGCACCAAGAATCCGTTCCAGGACGATAAGTTCAATAAGGACGGTAAGCCTGGTAACACTGACCCGCTCAACCCTGATACTGATGGTGATGGTCTCACCGATGGTGACGAGGTGACCGGCGCGAAGAATGGTGGTAAGCCGACTAACCCGAATAAGGCCGATACGGATGGTGACGGCGTCAATGATGGCGACGAAATCAATAACGGTACCGACCCGAATAAAGGTGACACCGATGGTGATGGCCTGACCGATGGTGAAGAAAAGGTGATCGGGACCGATCCGAAGAACCCTGATACCGACGGTGACGGCATCAACGACGGTGATGAGGTCAATGGCACCAAGAACCCGTTCCAGGATGACAAGTTCAATAAGGACGGTAAGCCTGGTAATACTGATCCGCTCAACCCGGATACCGATGGTGATGGTCTCACTGATGGTGACGAGGTGACGGGCGTGAAGAATGGTGGTAAGCCGACTAACCCGAATAAGGCCGACACGGATGGTGACGGTATCAATGGTGGTGACGAGATCAAGAATGGTACCGATCCGTTGAACCCGAACGATCCGGGTAAGCCTGCACCGAAGACTAAGAAGGTCAAGAAGACTCTTCAGGTCACTGGTGCAACAAGCGCGGGGCTTGCTGGAACAGCAGCACTGCTCCTGCTTGCTGGCGGGCTAGCCATGACGCGGCGCCGCAAGGCATAAGTGCTGAACTGATCGCGTAACGCAAGAGAGGGGCTGGCAGACAAACCTTCACAAGGACAGTCTGCCAGCCCCTCATCTATGTAAAAATCCACTCAATCGACGGCTCTAAACGGCCGATTTACCCAGAAAACTTAGGCAGTCACGCGGATATGCGAGGTGCCGTCGTCCCGCGGTATAACGGAGATGCGTTCGCTGATCATCTGTTTCATTTCCGAGACGTGGGAGACAACCCCTACGGTGCGCCCGTTTTTCCCGAGACCATGCAGCACTCCCATAACCTGATCGAGTGCTCCATCTGAAAGCGAGCCGAAGCCTTCGTCAATGAGGAGGGTATCGAGGTGAATCCCTCCATTTTCCGCGCGCACTACTTCCGCTAAAGCGAGCGCTAGCGAGATAGATACATAGAATGTTTCGCCTCCCGAGAGCGTGCGAACGGAACGTTGGACCGGTTCGGGACCGGCGTGGTCAATAACAGCCAGGCCGAGGCCAGTTTTCGACTGGTGACTGCCCTTCTCCTTTTCGTCTGTCCGGATGAGTTCAAAACGCCCGAGGGAAATATCCGCGAGCTGCTCATTAGCAACATCAACAACCTGCTCGAAACGGTGTTGCAGCACGAAGGTTTCCAAGGGAACCTTCGTTACCGATTCGGGGCCCGCGGTAGCCAGGGAAGCTAAACGCACAACCGCTCCGGAATGCTCACGCACCTCCCGCCATGCCTGAAGATCCCGCTGTGCGGTGCGCAAACGTTCCTGGCCGGAGCTGGCCTGGTTCTCCGCCCTGGTAGCCCGTGCCCGCGCTTCTTGAGCGACGCTGCGTGCTAGTGCGCTGGCTTCCGCTGCTCCCGCAACATCCGCCTGAGCATCCTCGGGAAGCTCCGCGAGTTCCGGTTCGGCAAGCTCGCGTTTCACATCACGGCAATCCTCATCAAAAGCGGTGATGGAATCCTGGAGCTGTGCCTCTTCCACTTTGCTGAGCACGGCAGCATTCACCGCCTGGGCATCCGCGAACTCAGTGCCGGCCAGCGCTGCCGCAAGCTCTTCACCGCGAGCCTGTTCATCTTCGCGCGCAGCGAGCACCCCACTCGCGGCGGTGTTCCAGGCATCCTGGGCTTCGCGTAGTTCATCTAGAGCCGTGCGGCGCGCTGCGATAGAAGAAAAGCCGGCGTACTCCGCACTGAGGCGGGTGAGCTGGGTACTGATCTCACGTGCGAGAGAGGTGTTTTCAGCCTCTAATTGCGCCACTTCGGTGCGCAATTGTTCCAGGGCGGTTTCCCGCGTGCGGGCGTCCTCGGCAAGTTGCGCGAGCCGATTCTCTAAGTCCGTAACGCGCAAAGCTGCCTGCTGTGCCGCACTCAAATCAGCGCGGGCGGCAGCTAATTCCGCGCTGGCCACTTCCGTGGTGGCATCCCCGGCCACGGCCCGTTGCTCAGCAAGCTGGGCTTTTATTTTCTCCACATGAACTAGGCAGGTGCTGTAGTGTTCCCGGGCGGTGCTGGCAGCCGCCTGGGCGGCCTTCACCTGCGTCGCAGTGGCACGCACAGCTTCCGGCGGGGCGGGCTCCGGGTGGGTACATGATCCGCACACCGGGCAGGGCTCATTCTCATGCAGCTGCCCCGCTAATTCACCCGCGGTGGACTGCACCCACGCATCGGTGATTTCCCTGGCGGAGCTTTCCTTTTCCTGGACCTGGGTGAGAGCATCTGCAAGCTTGGCACGGGCTTCTGCTTCCGCGTTTTCACTGGCGGTTACCCGATCCAATACCTCAAGGAGCTCCGTGGCGCTGCGCACCCGCTGCCCGGCAGCAGCCTCACCGCTGGCGGTGGCGCGGGCAGTTTCGAGCGTGCCCTCCACTTCCTCGCGTTCGGTGGCCGCGGTAGTGGCTTCCTCATGCAGCTCTTCCACCGCGCTCTGGCGCTCGGCGAGCTGTTCGGTGGTGCGGGCAGCTTCCTGTTGTTTGCGCTCCACCTCCTGTTCTGAGCGCTCCAATTCGGTCAAGCGCCCGCTAGCTTCGCTCAGCTCGGTGACCAGACGGCGCCCGGATTCCACCCCGGCAGGGCTGAGATCAGTAATGGGGCCGTGTGTGCCTCCGGTGCCCGTGCCGAATTCTGCGAAAACAGCCACGAGGTGGGCTTGGGCTTCTGTGCAGGCGGCGGCACAGTCGCGGCTTTCTTGGCGAGCCCGGTCAAGGGCATGTACATGTGGCAGGAGTGGGGCTGCGGCGCGGTGGGCCGCGAGGCGGGCGCGATCCACTGTGATAGCGGCTTCGCGTTCCTGGAGCTGGCCGGCCCGGGCGCGCAGAAGCCGGCGGCGTTCAATGCGGGCAGCCAGGGCACGCTGAGCGTTTTCAGCTTCCCGAGCCAGCTCTAATGCGGCCTCGGTTTTTTCAGCCTGGGCGAGTGCATCGCTAGCACGCCCAGCGGTGGCGGCGAGCGCCTGCTCTAGGTTAGCGACCACAGCTTCGCCTTCAGCTGGTAGATCCACGCCTTGAGCGGCGGCGGTGAGGGACTCACTTTCCTCAGGGGGTAGCTCCAAGGCGGTTGCGGTGTTCGATACGGCCCGCACGAAAGTTTCCTGGGCATTTGAGATAGCTCCGCGTGCTGCCCGGGCGTGATCCGTGAGCCATTGGGTGACGGAACCAAAAACCCGGGTATCGAAAATTTGGGTGAGAAGCTTGGTGCGCTCTTGGCTTTCCAACCGCAGAAACTCAGCGAACTTTCCTTGCGGAAGCACGATAGTTTGCAAGAACTGTTCCGCATTGAGGCCGAGGAGGTTGCTGATATACACTCCGACATCGCGGGCTTTGGTGGCAATCGGGGTACCGCCATCTATATCCCCGAGGTCCACCGCCGTTTCGGAAAGCTTCCATAATTTCGCGGTGGCGGCGGTGGGGGAGGAATTGCCAGGTTTGGTGAAGCTCGGGGTGCGCCGCACCCGGAATGTACCCGCTTCGATAGTGAAAATAACGTCCGCGTAGCTGATGGTGGAGGGATCAACATACGTGGAGCGCAGGCGCTCGGTTGAGCTTTCTTTCCCGCCGGCGACCGTACCGAAAAGCCCGAAAACGACGGCGTCAATAATGGTTGATTTACCAGCTCCGGTGGGCCCTTCCACCAGGAAAAGCCCGGAAGCTCCCAGGGCGTCAAAATCAATGACTTCCCGCCCCGCGAAGGAGCCGATACCTTGAAGTTCTAAGCGGCGCAGCTGCATGAGGCCCTACTCCTTCTCCCCGGTGCGGACGGCTTCCCATGCCGCCACCATGACCTGGTTTTCTTCTTCTGTGAGATCCCGATGCCCGCTTTCCGTCATGAATTGGCGTAGCACGCTCAGGGCATCAAGGCGGCGGGTATCCGCTGTGCTGTGGCGGGTGGTGGCTGGATCCACCACGTGGCGGATTTCCAAAGCGTGCGGGAAAGCGGCCCGTACCCGGGTGGTGAGATCCGCCGGGCGAGCCGGATCGGTTACCAGAATACGCGCGAATTTATCCCGATCATCACGGTGTGCGGGGCTGAGCACCTCAGCTAGCGGCGCTTCGATGGTGACGATGGGGCGCCATACCGGAGCCGGAATGAGTTCTTCTTCCACCAGGGCGCCGCCTTCAAAGGTGAGAAGAACAGAAGATTTAGGCCGGGTTTCCGAGAAAGAAAAAGCGATGGGCGAACCCGAGTAGCGCATAGGCGGCATCCCGCTAGTTTCACACGTGCCCGGCTCTGGCGCACCGCCCACCCGCTGCGGGGAATGCAGGTGGCCCAGTGCCACGTAGCTCAGGCCCGCCGTGGCGTTTTCCCCTGCGCCTCCCAGGGCGAAAAGTGCGGCGGGAACAACTTCCACCCCGCCCACCGAAATATCGCGTTCGGATTCACTGGCCGCCCCGCCGGCAACGAAAGCATGTGCCATAGCGATGCGTGCCAACGGCTTGCCAGCGTGCGGGCCGTGCTGAATATCTGCGGCAATACGCTCAAGAGCTGCGTGCATGACCGCGGCGTGTGAACGCTCCAGCAGCTCTGCGCCATCAATGCGATCAATGTGATCAGCGCGATTAACATGATCGACACGATCCGCATTATCCGCACCTTCCGAATGATCCTCGCCAGCGTGATCAGCGCGAGAATCACCGCCAGCCAGGCGGCGCCGTTCCACATCGGGATCCAAATAGGGGATGGGGTAGACCAGCGCGCCAAGATTACCGGCCCGATCACGCACTTCTACCGGCTGGGCGCAGCGCAGCGGATCGGTGCGAATGACGATGTGTTCCTGGAAAAGCTCCGCCCCGAATCCCAGGCGCTGGGGAGAATCATGATTCCCGGAAATCAAAATGACCGTGGTGAGCTGCGCGAGCCGGCGCAGGGTGCGCGAAAAAAGCTCAACCATGGGAGCGGGCGGGACGCTGCGGTCATAGACATCCCCGCTAATAAGGAGGGCATCTACACCGCGTTCCCGCACGGTATCCACCACATGATCCACCCACAACTCAAAGGCGGGAGTGAGGTCCGCCCGGTGCAGGGTGCGCCCGAGGTGCCAATCGGAGGTGTGCAAGATCTTCATGGCTTCAGCCTACTGTGGGGCTACGACAAAAATTTTGGCCCGATGGAGTTCCTGCCCGCGGAACGCACCGGCCCGCGGAACGCACTGCCCCGCGAACGTCCAGCGCAACGCACCCTGCTTTAGGCTTCTGCCTGGCCTCCGTTGACCGGGTCCTTATCCGACCACGGGAAGGCAATCCATGCGTCGGTATGCAAATAGGCGTAATCGGGTTTGAGCACCGAGCGTGACTTTTCGTAGAGAACCGCCACGCGAATCTCGGTGGCGTACTCTTCGCAGAGTTCCTTCACGAAGCGTAAAGTCCGCCCTGAGTCAGCGACGTCGTCGACAATTAAAACCTTTTTGCCGGCCATTCCACGCACGTCACCGGACGGTTCTACCAGGCGCGGATCCTTGAGCGTGACCCCGATACCGGTGTAAAACTCTACGTTGAGGACGAGCATGCTTTTGAGGTCTAAAGCGTAGGCAATCGCGCCGGCGGGAAGCAGGCCGCCGCGGGCCACGCTCACGATAATTTCCGGGCGGTAGCCGGAATCCCAGATGTCGCGAGCGAGTTCGCGGGTGACCTCGCCGAAACGGTCCCAGGTGAGGACCTCGCGCGCGGGCGTGTTGGCGGGCGCATGCGTGGGTGCGTTCACGGGTACATTCGCGTGCGCACTACCGGGGGCGCCGGTAGGCGCACTGCCGGGAAGACCCTCGTTCTCGATCAACGGCTCGGCCTTATCACTGCTTCCCACGGCTCCTCCTTCGATTAGTTCCGGCTACCCGGTTGGATATTTTCCCGGCTGTGCGGGTAAGTCTCGTCCTCGCTATCCGGTCGGCTATTCGCAACTACCCGGCTGGACATGTGTCTCATTAATAATTGCTTGGGCGGCCGCGTGCAACTTTCCGTTGGTCACCAGTGCGCTTCCCCACCACGGCCCCGGCTTGCCCTCCAGCGAGGTGAAGGTTCCCCCGGCCTCTTCCACGATCGGCACCAGCGCCGCCATATCGTAAACGTCAAGCCCCGGCTGCGCGGCGATATCGAAAGCCCCCTCGGCCAGCAGCATATAGGGCCAGAAAGCCCCGTAGGCGCGGGTGCCCCAGGTGGCGCGGGCGAAGGCGATGAGGGTGGCCATGCGCCCGGTTTCGTCCCAGCTTGAGAGGGAAGAAAAACCGAAAGCGGCCCGGTCCATCCGGTCAATATCGGAGACGCGCAGGCGCTGGGGCTCGCCCCCGTTTTCACTCAGCCACGCCCCGCCGCCGCGGCTCGCCCACCAGCGCCGCCCGAGCGCGGGCGCGGACGCCATACCGGCCACCATCTGGCCGTTTTCTTCCACGCCGATGAGGGTGGCCCACACCGGGTTGTGGCGCACGTAGTTGCGGGTGCCGTCAATCGGGTCGATAATCCAGCGGCGCGGGGCGTGTTCCAGGCTGCCGCCCTCCTCTTCCCCGTACACGGCATCCCCGGGGAAATCCCGTTCCAGGTACTCGCGGATGAGCCGCTCGGCCGCCCGATCCGCATCGGATACCGGCGAATTATCGGGCTTCGTATCCACGGTGAGGCGGCGGCGCTCATAACGCTCCAGGGTGAGGGCGTCCACGGCATCCGCAACGGTGTGCAGAAAAGCGATAGTGGAGCTGGCATTGAGCGTTTCGCGACCGTCGAGCGCGGCGGGCGTGGTAGTCGCGTCAGACCCGGTGTGAGCATCCATTTATTTCTCCCATTCTTCGAAGCCGCGCGAGGCGAGCACGCGGCGCAATGAACTCACCCGCTCGCGCAGGCGTGGATCGGTGAGGCTATCGAGGGCACATTCGGGTTCGGTTGCCTCGTGGCTGCACCCGCGCGGGCATTCCAGCGCGGTTTCTTCCAGGTCGGGGAAGCCGCGGAGAATATCGGCGGCGTCCAGATGAGCCAGCCCGAAACTGCGCACCCCCGGCGTATCAATGAGTTGCCCGCCGCCGGGCAGCGGAAATGCGATAGCGGAGGTGGAGGTGTGCCGGCCCTTTCCGGTCACCTCGTTGACGTGCCCGGTTTCGCGCGCCGCGGCCGGCACCAGCGCATTGAGCAGGGTGGATTTGCCCACCCCGGAATGCCCCACGAGCACCGTGGTGCGCCCGCGCAGCGCCGCGCGCACTGCGTCCAAGCCCGAGTGCATGGCCGCTTCCTGAGGTGCGGGGAGTGCGTCCAAGTCCGGTTGCGTGGCAGATTCCCCCGGCGCGGGCACCGTGTCAGAACCCCCTTGCGTGGCTGCATCCCTGGCTGCGGGAGCTGCGCCGTCGTACCCCAAAGCCGTTGCGAGAATCGGAACCCCGAGCGGTTCGTAATACGCACGCAAGGCGTCCGGGCGCGCCAGATCCGCTTTGGTGAGGATGAGCAGCGGATCCATACCGGCGTCGCGCGCGGCCACCAGGCAGCGGTCAATCATGCCGCGCCGCGGTTCGGGTTGCGCGAGCGCCGCCACAATCGCCATCTGGTCCGCGTTCGCCACGATGGTGCGTTCGCGTTCGTTGCCTTCGTCCGTGGAACGGGTGAGTTGTGAGCTGCGGTCCTCGATAAAAACGATGCGGGCCAGGGTGTCCTTACGCCCGGAAAGGTCACCGGTCAGGCGTACTTTATCTCCAACAACGACGGCGCCCCGGCCCAATTCCCGCGCTTTGACCGCAATGACGCGGGTGCCTTCGTTCATGAGCACGGTGTAGCGCCCGCGGTCGATGGTGATGACCTGGCCGAGGGGCCGGTCGGAGTAATCGGGCCGAATCTTCGTGCGCGGCCGCGAGCCCTTTCCGGGCCGCACTCGCACGCGGGGATCGTCGGTGCCGATATCCCTCATCGGCCCACCAGGTCTGTCCACATCTGGGCGAAACGCGGCATGGTTTTCCCGGTGGTGGCAATATTTTCCACCCGCAGCCCGGGGATGCGCAGGCCGAGGATTGCCCCGAAGGTTGCCATGCGGTGGTCTTCGTAGCTGCGGATAATCGGGTTGTGTGGCGCGGGCGCTGCGCCCGGCGTACCCGGAGCCGCCACCTCGCCCGCCGCAGCACCCGAAACCGCCGGCGGCGTGATAATAATGTCATCGCCTTCTTCTCGGGCGGGAATCCCCACGCCGCTCAGCTCTGCGGTGATCGCGGCCAGGCGGTTGGTTTCATGCCCGCGCAACTGCCCGATATTACGCAGCGCGCTCGGGCCGGTGGCGAAAGCCGCCACCGCGGCAATCGTGGGCGTGAGCTCCCCAACATCGCTGAGATCGGCATCAAGGGGGGCAATATCCCGCGGCCCGGTCAGCTCGAGCACGCCGTCGCCGCGCAGTTGGGCGCGCGCCCCCATCGCCGTGAAAATATCGACGATCTGCGCGCCGGGCTGGGTGGTGCGTGCCGGCCAGCGCGGAATTTCCACCGTTCCGCCCGTGACCATAGCGGCGGCCAGGAAAGGCGAAGCATTGGAAAGATCCGGTTCCAGCACCACTGTTCCCAGCTGCGGGGTGCCCGGATGTACATGCCATTCCACCGCCGGGTGTTCGCGATCCGCGGGAGCCCCGCCGGCCGCGAATTCTTCGACCTGAATACCGGCGCGGCGCAGCACGTCCACCGTCATGGCCAGGTGGAAGGCGGAAGGAACCTTCGGCCCCACCGAACGCAGCACCAGCCCGCCCTCGCAGCGCGGGCCGGCCAGCAGCAGCGCGGAAATAAATTGCGAGGAGGCGGAAGAATCAATCTCCACCGTTCCTCCGGCCAAGTTCCCCTGGCCGTGCACCCGCACCGGGAGGACCGCCCGCCCGGCGCTATCGCTGGCGGCATCAACCTCCACTCCCAGATCACGAAGAGCCCGCACCACCGGGTCCATGGGGCGCACGCGGGCGGCGTCGTCGCCATCAATAACAACCTCACCACGCGCGAACGCGGCCACGGGCGGCACGAAACGCATCACCGTTCCCGCGAGCCCCGCGTCAATGGTGGCGCCGTGGAGCGGGGCGGGGGAAATATCGAGGACGTCCTCAGCTTCGGTGGCGCCGCGCTGCCAGGCGACCCCCACACCCATGCTCGCGAGGGCGCGGGCCATGAGCTCGGTATCGCGGGCGCGCAACGGCGCGAGGATTCGGCCCGTGGTGCCGGGCCCTCCCAGCGCGGCGGTGATGAGGAAGCGTGCCATGAGTGATTTGGACCCGGGAACGGCCACGCTGCCGCGCACGGGGGAGGGGTGGAACGGTGCTGGCCACAGGTCAGTCATTTAGGAACGCTTCGCCTCTCTGATTTGTTCGCGTGCGTGAGCGCGCACATCCGCGAGCTCATTGCGCTGATCGCGCCATTCGGAGACACGGTACCCCAGGGAGGGCTTGCCTTTGCGATCCGTCCACGCCAGCGCGGCGCCGCCGGCCAGTCCGAGCGCACCGAGCAGCCCGCCCAGCACCTCGCGCCGTTCGCTCTTCTCCGCCGCCCACACCGGGTGATTGGCCAGGGCCACCGGGATTTGGGTGAGGGCGAGAGCCGCGCCGGACAAGCGCTGGAATTTGCCGATGGAAAGGAACGCCCCGCCGATGAGCTGGACGGCGCCCAACGCGCGGGTGAGAGTGGTGGTATCAACGGATTCGAGATCAACCCCGGCCATTCCGGCCAGGCCGGCGATGTTCTCAGCCCGTTCCTGGTGGTCCTCGGGGTGGCGTACCGCGGACAACCCCTGTGCAATAAAGGGCGCGGCAAGCAGGGGCCGCGCGAGGAATCGAATCATACCCATACCTATATTCTTACACTAAATCGGGGAATATACCCGCGTTTTCCGGGCGTTATACCCATGTCAGTCCTGCAGACGGACTAGGCTAGACCATGATGAGCACAGACCTGATGAGAAGCGCCCCCGATGAAACCGCAGCCGAACGCGCCGCGCGGTTCGAACGGGATGCTCTTCCGTATCTCGACCAGCTATACGGGGCCGCGATGCGCCTCACGCGCAATCCCACCGACGCCGAAGATTTGGTTCAGGAGGCCTACGCCAAAGCCTTTTCGGCCTTCCACCAGTACCGGCCGGGCACGAATTTGAAGGCGTGGCTCTACCGCATCCTCAATAACACCTTTATTTCTAATTACCGCAAGGCGCAGCGCCAGCCCAAGCAGGCTGACTCCTCGGAGGTGGAGGATTGGCAGGAGTATCGGGCGGCTTCGCATGCTTCTTCGGGGATGATGTCCGCGGAAGCGGAGGCCCTGGAGAATCTGCCGCAATCGGAAATTCGCGATGCTTTGAGCGCGCTGCCGGAAGACCGCCGCATGGCTGTCTACCTGGCGGATATTGAAGGCTTCTCCTACCAGGAGATCGCGGACATCATGGAAACGCCGATCGGAACGGTGATGTCCCGTCTGCATCGCGGGCGTAAGCAGCTGCGGGAATTGCTCGCGGATTACGCACGTGAACTCGGCTATGGGAAGAAGGAGAAGAAGTGAGCGGTGAGGATAGGTTGCAGCGCGGGGTAGAAGACTCGTTCCGGAACCGCGGGATTGAATTGGATAGCGCCGCGGGGGAGTGTTCCTGCCGGGATATTACTGATTATCTTTTCGAGTATCTGGATCACCAGCTTTCCGCGGTGCAAAGCGAGCGCTTGCAGGCCCATATTTCGGGGTGCTCGCGGTGTACGGAACGGGCGGAAGCGGAAACCCACGTGCGTGATATTTTGCGAGCCTCGTGCCGGGAGGTCGCGCCGGCGACGCTGCGGGTGCGAATCGCCCAGCAGATTTCGGTGTACCGGCGTACCACTCGCGATTTCGGGTAAGTTCGGGTAGTTTCGCCACATTGTGCCGGTTTTATTTACCTGACCGGTCGCCCTTGGTAAGCTAATGTGGTTGCTCGTTTACGAGCTGAGAAAACGTGACGTGAGGAGAGAACATGAGCCAGCGTGGTCGTAAGCGCAAGGATCGCCGCAAGAAGAAGGCGAACCACGGCAAGCGCCCCAATTCCTAAAGTGGTGCGCTCGCTGTTGCGAGATGTGTAGAGGGTCCGGTTTTCCGGGCCCTTTATTTTTTACGACGACGCCGCCAGCTGGCGGGATGGGATTTGGCAGGGTATGCCGCCGCTTCCGCGCCTGAGCTAAGCGACAATCCATAGTGACAAAAATGTCACTATGCAGAGAGTATGCGGGCGGAGAAGGTGCGATTCGCGCGGCGATCTGCTTGTGGAAGCTGTGGGCTGCGGGGTGGGATCAGCCACCTCTGCCGAGAACTCCTGGCCGGTCATCTATATTTTCCTTATGGGGAAACGTGTATTGGAAACTAGTGGCGACCACGGCGTGCAGGGATCTTTGCATCGATATGGTTCTGGCCGGCACAGTGTCGCGTTTCCGGGCTACCGCATCTTCGACGAGGGGCAAACTGGCGTTACCTTCGATTTGCTATTTGCCTCTTATCTGCGGGGATGTACGGATGTTGAATTGCACGACCCGTTCATCAGCTATTCGTATCAGGGGCGTAACCTCGTTGAGTTTATGGCGGTTGTGGCTCTGGTGAAAAATCCTGAAAAGCGATGCCGTTTTCGGTTGTACACACTCAGGGCGAAGAAGAATGAGCATCACGAAATTCAGGTTCGGATGCTCGATAAGATCACGAAAAATGCCTCTGAGCAGGGCATTGACCTCGACGTGATTTTCGATTCGCGTGCACACGACCGCTGGTTGCGTGCCGATACGGGATGGCTCATCTTCTTGGGCCGCGGCCTCGATATCTACCACAACTTCGAGGGTGGCCACTACGCCTTCCCTACCTCGCGTCAAGAATTCCGAAAGGTTCGGGGTTTTAGCATTGCGTATTCCCTGGATAAAAAGTAAGGGAATCGGCAATGGGGGCTAGACCCCAAATCCTCCGCGGATAGAGGATCAGCCCACACCGAGGGGCCTCGGGCGGGCTGAACTATTGGCTAAATAATAGCAAAGAAACAACTGGATTTCTCACATCCTGAAAACTCGCTGCGCTACTGTGCCATCCCTACTACTATGTGATGCATACAAGCGGTGCAAACGTGCCCGCACGGCACCTGCACCGCGGTGACTAAAGGGGGGAGTGGTGGCTGATTCCCAGCTTCGTAAAGGCGTGCTTGAACTCATCGTGCTCGCCTCGCTTTCCAGGGCGCCGGCCTACGGCGGGGCGTTGCTCCAGCGCCTGGAAAATGCAGGTATGGCGGTATCGGCCGGTACCCTCTACCCGCTTCTCAACCGTCTCAAAAAGGCCGGCCACCTGGCCATTCATTGGGAGGAATCCCCGGCCGGGCCCCCGCGCAAGATCTACACGATTACCGCGGCTGGCCGCAGCTACGGGGAACTACTCGCTGGCGAATGGCGCAATCTTGCCGCCGTCGTCACATCCCATCTCACCGCCCTCACAACCGACCGAGGTGATAACAATGCCGGAGCCTAGCTCGCCCACAACCCCCACAATCTTCGGAATCCCCGCTTCCCTGGAAGCCCTGCGCTCCCGCGAAGCTCGCGCGCGCTGGTTCGAACCGGAAAATCCCCGGGTTTTTGTGCCGCGCAGCTTTGGGATCGGCTGGGATATTAATATGGGCGCGCTCGCGGTGCGGCTGGGAATGATCCGCCCGGATGATTCCCTCCCGGACTTGGAAGACTATATTCCTCCCCGCACCCGCCACGCTCTCAGCATCGCGCCCGCACTTGGCGGAGCCCTCGCCGTGGGAGTGGCCGCCCTGGTGGCCCGCCGCCACCGGCTCCTTCCCTCCGGTTTCCGTGCCAACCTGCGTCCGCGCAGCATAGTTCCGGCAGCGCAGGCCGTGGCGCCCGCCGCGCTCCTCGGAGCTGCCGGCACGGCGCTCGCGGCCTCGGGTAATCGCGAACGCGTGGATGTTCCGGCTACCGCGCTCGCCGCCGGATTACAGGTCACGGCCCTCCTCTCGCTTGCGGCACAGGATCGCTACGCCAGCCACCGCCCGGCCTCGGCAGCCCTGCTGGCCGGATGTACCGCGGTCGCACTTCCCGCGGTGGCAGCTGGCGTCGTCGTCGCTACTACGCGCGGAGCGCTACAGAATCTGGACCGTTTGCTCAAACGCAAGCACTCGGAGAATCCGGCCGCATCCGCAGGCGCCGCCGGTGCCGCACATGGCACCACAACCTCACCCGATACGAAAGAAAATGAGTAACCATGGAAGATTTTCTTGCTTTGCCCGCGGCGGCGCAGATCGCCCTGGGAATCGTGGCACTGATTCAACTCGCCCTGCTCATCACGAGCCTGGTGCTGCTGTCGCGGTGGCCGGAGCGGCAGCTCGCCGGGGTGCCGCGTCTGGGGTGGGTGGTGATTGTTCTGCTCGGCTCGCTGGTGGGGACTTTGCTGTTCCTCTTTATGTACGCGCGGGCGCGTAAGGCATTGGCGCAGCGGCGGGCCTGGGAAGAACGGCGGGCCGGCGGCGCTACCGGGGTAACCGGTGCCGGCACGCAAGAGCCTGGAACCCGCGCCGCCGCGGCGCAAGCGCCCACAACCCAAGCCGCCAACGCGAGCGAAACGGTGCGTGAGCTCTATGGATAAGACGTACGCGGTTCGCACCGAAAATCTCAGTAAGAATTTCGCGGGGCTCGCCGCCCTTACAGATGTCAATCTGCACGTGCCCGAGGGCTCGGTGTACGGGCTGATCGGCGGGAACGGCGCCGGGAAAACTACCACAATTAAAATTCTGCTGGGGCTTATCGCCGCCAGTTCCGGCACGGCGCGGGTGCTCGGGTATGAGCGGGGCACGCTGCCGGCTGCCCCGGTGCCCGGTGTTGCCTACCTGCCGGATGTGCCCAGCCTGCCGGGGTGGATGAGCGCGCCGCAGGCCCTCGAATTTTTCGGTGAGGTATCCGGGGTGCAGCGCGCGGTGGCTCGCCGCCGGGCCGCAAATCTGCTCGAGCTGGTGGGCCTGACCCGCGCCCCGGGGAATATTGGCGGGTTTTCCCGCGGCATGACGCAGCGCCTGGGAATTGCTCTGGCGCTGGTGGGTGCCCCGCGACTCCTGGTGCTGGATGAACCGACGAGCGCGCTCGACCCGCTCGGCCGCGCGGATGTGCTGAATATTATTCGCGAGTTGGCCGGGCGTACCACGGTGCTTCTCACCTCGCATCTGCTCGCGGATGTGCAGCAGGTATGCGATCACGTGGGGATGCTGCACGAGGGCACGCTCCTCGCCGAAGGCCCCCTCGATGAGGTGCTCGCGCTCTACCGGCCCGAACGGGCAACGGTGCAGGTCAGCGTGGCGCGCGCAGATACCGAAGCGGCGCGCACCGCCATCGCGGCGGCATGCGGGGCCGCGGGCGTGGACGCGCAGCTCGATGTCGCCCCGCCCTCGCTCCAGCATGTATACGAATACCTCTCGCGCGGAAAGGTAAGCCAATGATTTCTGCTGATACTCGCGCAACTGATACTCGCGTTGCGGATCGCCCCGCCGCGCGCACTCACGCTACGCACATCCGCACCGGCAACCGCGCGATGCTGCGCTACGACCTGCGCCGCCTGCTGCGCGTGCCCAGCACCTGGGTGGTGCTCGGCCTGGCACTGCTGCTCGCGGTGGTCTCCCCGCTCACGGCGCTCTACGCCCCCGATATTATTGCCGCGTTGGCCGGGCCGGATACCGCCGCGGCGCTCGGCGCGGCCATGCCCGAGCCCACCTGGATCCAGGCGCACGCGCAATGGGTGAAAAACCTCCACCAGATTTTCGGGGTGCTTTTCGTGATGCTCGGCGCCTACCAGATCGTCACGGGGATACTCGGCGGCCCGGTGGTGTTGATCGTGACGCGCTCGGTGAGCCGCGCGGCCGTTTTCGCCGGGAAAATGCTGAGCACGGTGCTCCTGGTGGCAGCGGTGGCTTTCGGCGGCAGCGCGGTGGCCGGCCTCCTCACCCGCATTCTTTTCGACGACGGCGCCGTGCTCGCGCTCCTGGGAGCCGCGGCACTCTGGCTGCTCGCGATTATTTTCCTGCTTTCCGTGGTGGTTCTGGCCGCGGTGGCAACGGGAAATATGCTGGCCAGCGCCGGTATCGGTTTCGTCGCTTACCTCGTGCTGGCTTTCGGCGGCATGTGGGAGGCGGGCGCGCGCTACACTCCGCTCGGTTTGAATGATGCGGTGGGCGCCGTGGCGAGTGGTGCCGCAGTTCCGGGCCTGTGGTGGATAGTAACGACGACGGCGCTCGCTGCCTGCGCGCTCCTCTGGCTCGCACTGCGCCTCTACCAGCGCCGCCCGCTCGGGTAAGTTGGCGCGGCCGGGGTGAGCTCGGTGGTGCGAATCGGCCACTGCCCTCGCCCCGGCTTATTCCTTTGCGTAGACTCGCGGTATGGACGTTATCTCCGCCACCGCAGCGCAGGAACATTTGCCGGAGCTCATCGAGGCCGTGAATGAACGCAGCGCGCCGGTCACTATCGCGGGTCAAGGGGCCAATGCCGTGCTGGTGAGCGAGGATGACTGGCTGGCTCTCCACGAAACTCTGCGCTTAGTGAGCACTCCCGGCTTCGCCGAATCTGTCAAGGCGGCCCGCCACGAGGGCGGCACAAGCGATCCGCTTGAGTGGTAGAAAATAAGCGGCTCCCGCATTTCGTTCGGTGCGGGAGCCGCTTTGCTGCCGGCTAGTCCCGGTGCTCGTTACCGTACAAAAGCACCGCTTCGCTCACCCGAGCTTGGGAATCCGGGCTGAGCCGCAAGAGGCTGAATTCTTTGAGAATACGGCGCACGAAATCCTCATCAGGGTATTCGCCCCACTGGTATTCTTCCGGATACTTGTCAACCAATACGCGCGCCATATTATAGATTTCGCGCAACGGAATCTCGTTGATGCCTCGGCCGGGATAGGGCCGGTAATAATGCCAATTCTCCGGGTAAACATCCTCAGGCCATACAAATTCTTGGCCATCGGAATCATCAACGAAAATCTGCTCCTGAGGGATGAACGTATCGAGGATTTTGTTGACCTTTTCGGAGGTCCGTTGCCGTCCAAACCTCTTAACAATCGCTACCCGCAAGGACTGCAAAGGAAGCGGTGCACTCTCTTCGATCATCTCCCGCACGGCTTCGCGAACTTCGGCTGTTCGCGCGGTAGACATGGGGAACTCCAGCTCCTCGCGGCTCCCCAAGGGCGACGTGTCCGGGAGAGTTAACGGTGCTGGGCATGGCGGAATATCGGTACCCCAGTCATCAACGCTCTCGCTTATGTGACGGACGGATTCTCCGGGTTTCGTGCCGTGTTTTTCCCAGGCTTCCCCAAAACGCCAGCGTTCCTCAGAAGTATCAGTGGGATTTTCCGGGGTGGCTGGCTTGAGCGCGACCCGAATTGTACTTCGCTTCGGTTGCGGAGCAGATTGCGGGGTTGGTTGCGGATTCTCCGGGGTGCCGTGTTGCGCTGGCTCAGCCGCACGTTTTGCTTTCGTGTGCGTGTTGCGATGCGCCGAGGGGACTTCACGCCAGGTGAGAGCTGATTCGGCATCCGGGTCCTGATGGGTGCTTTCTGGTTCGCGGCGAGCGAGTTTGGCTTTGCGGCCGGCCAGTTTTTTCGCGGCCCGCTCCTGGCGTTTTTCTGCCTTCCGTTCCTCTGCCGCGTACCGTTCCTTGGCTGCCCGTGCCGAAGCATCAATGCGGTCAATGACCCCAGCCGGATCGCGCCGCAGCTCCGGAAGCCACACGCGTTCCACCGCGAGCCACCCCATCATGGAGGTCAGCAGCTGCGGAGTGATATCACGATCAGTCACGGTGGGGAGCGAACTCCATTTTTCGTCGTCGAACATGACAGCCAGAAGCCACACCTTGCTACCCGGCTCGCGCACCACGATATCGAGGGTGTAACTAGAGAGGCCGTAATCGCCCTGCACTTCCCAGCCACGCTCGCGCAGCTCACGCATGAGTCGGTCACGCACCGGGTTGTCATTAATGCTCAGGGCGCGGGGAAGTGCAGAACTGGCTTCCGCAGCCGAATCGGCCGGTGCGGGAGCTGCGCCGTCGTTCTGAGTACGCGCGCGGGCCCGCAACATATATTCACGTAAGTCCTGCATTCCGCGCGAGCGGGTGCGATTGAGGTCGATGTCCTCCGGATCGAAGGAGGTGACCACCAGCACCTCGCTGCGGGCGCGGGTAATAGCGACGTTGAAGCGGCGTTCACCGCCCTCGCGGCTGAGCGGCCCGAAATTGAGGGGAAGGGGGCCACCGGGTTCGCGCGGTGAAAATGCGGTGGAGAAAATAATGACATCGCGTTCGTCACCCTGGACGTTTTCGAGATTCTTGACGAAAAGCGGATCCTTTTCCTGTTCCATCGCGGCGCGGATGAGGGGATCGCGCGAGTCTTCCAGCAGGTCAAGGATGAGGTTGCGCTGCTGGATATTGAAGGTGACAACACCGATTGATTGGTGCGCTAATGCCGGCGAATTAAGGCGCCGGTGAATATCGCGCACGATTTCTTCGGCTTCCACCCGATTCGTGCGGAAGGTGGCCCCGCGGCTGCGGTCGAACGTTCCGGAAACGCGCCGCATACTCACGCCCGCACCGCCGAAAAGCGCCGCGTTACCCGGCGAGGGGAAACTGGAGAGTTTACCTTCGTAATAGGCTTCGTTGGAGAAGGCAATGAGGGATTCATCCCGGGAACGGTAGTGCCAGGAGAGCCACAGGCGCGGCAGGCCCGATTCGACCGCCTCGGAAAGAATCGACTCCAGATCGCTGACCACCGTCTCCACGAGCGGGCGATCCGGATCGTCAAGATCCTCATCATCACCGCTGAACGGGCCAGTTTTCCCGAACCGCGTAGGCGGCATCTGCCGGCTATCCCCGGAAATGATCACCGCTTTGGCGCGGCCGATGGCACCCATCGCCTGATCAACGGTAATCTGGCTCGCCTCGTCAAAAATGACGACGTCGAAAACTACGGCAGTGGGATCTACGAATGTGGCAAGCGATGCCGGGCTAGCGAAGAAACAGGGTGTGGCTTCCAGGATCTCCTCGGTGAATTCTTCCAGCAAGGAGCGGAAACTGCGTGCCCCGCGTTTGCGATCCAGGTTGCGCCGCAGGGTTCCCACTTTTCCGTGGAGCTCCCCGGGGCGGAAGGAACGCCGCGCCATGAGGGTGGCCGGTAGCGCCTGGGTGGCCTCGCCCTGGATCGTGGCGAAAGCTTCCTGGAGGCGGGTGAGATCCGAACTATTTTGTTCCGAGAGGGAAATATGACCGCTGAAAGCCCGCATGCGTTCTTCCGCGCTGGTGGAGGCCACCCCGCGGCGGAAGGCCAACGAAATATCACGGTCGGGCACCTCACCCATTTCGATTTGGCGCTGGAATTCTTCCAGGCCGTTCTTACGCAAAATCGCGGTGGCGCGGTGCCATTCGACCGCGGCAGCCAGGGAATCACGCCCGGCTGCTGACCAGCGCGGATACCATTCACGGAAAACGCTCATCCACCGGTTTTCCGAAGGGAGTTGTAGATCGGCGGCGCTCACCCAGGCATCCCAGGTGGAGCTGATGATGTCGAGCGCAGCGCGAGCATCATCCAGGCTGCCGGCGCGGCGGGTGAGCTCCACCAGGGCGGGGAAGCGGGTAGAAAGCTCCAAAGAACGCTGGAGAGAATCCGCGGCCTCCGCGAGCGCTGCCGGAGCGCTCGGGTCGCTGAGGGCCACACTCACGCGCTGGCGTGCTCCCGGGATGTTTTCTAATTCGGTTTCCAGATCAGCTAGGGCGCGGCGCATATAGCTCAGCCGGCCGAGGGCGGCCCGGACTGTATCAGGGGAGTGCTCGCCCTCAATATCCGGTTCCCGCCCGGCGGGCAGCGCCGGAATAAGGGCCGAACGGTAGGCCGCTAAGCGCTTCTTCTTCCCGAAGAAGCCGCCCTCCGCGAGCTCATCGAGCGCGCGGCTGAGCGCGGCGGTATCGCCGTATGCGAAGAACGTGGGAGAGAAAAGATCGGTGAAAAACTCCAGTTCGGGAGCCAGCCGGGCAAGCTTATCGGCAACCGTCGCGATTTTCCAGGTGGAGGATGCCAGCTGCCGGGCTTCCTCCGGATCTAGTAGCGGTGAGGTTCCATCGAGTGCTTTGCGTACATCCGAAAGTGGAACGCTTTCCAGGGTATCGGCTAGCTCCGGATATTTCTCGCATTGCGCGGCCATAGCTGCGAGCCCGTCGAAAGCATGGATGAGTTCGGGGAGTGGGGCGTGATACGGGCCCACCAGCTGCCAGGCGGACATAGCGGCCAGATCGGTACTGCGTGCTCGCACCGCAATATTGGGCAGTGCTTCATCAATAGCGGCGATTGTTGCGCGCGCATTCGGATCGGTGACGAATCGTTGCGGAACTACCGCGACCGCTCCCTCGCCAAGATCGAGGGACGCGGTGACGGCCGACCAGAGCGAATGGCCGGCCGCATTCATTCCGTGCACGAGCGCCGGGTAGGCCGCGAGGGGTTCGAGGCGGGAACGCAGCAGTGCCCGCGCATTATCCCAGCGGTGCATATCGTAATGAACACTCGCGTCAATCGCGCCGCGCAATTGATCCCGAATCGCCTGGGGGCGTTGCTCCCCGCCGTGTAAATCGAGAATAAAAGGTGCCAGGCCAATGCGTTCCATGCGTGTTTTGACGACGTCGAGCGCGGCCTGCTTCTCAGCTACGAAGAGTACTCGTTTCCCCTGTTCCAGGAGGTGGGCGAGGATATTCGTGATGGTTTGGGATTTCCCGGTTCCCGGAGGCCCCTCCACCACGAAGCTATACCCCTGACCGGCCGCGGATACCACTCGCATCTGCGCCCCATCGGCGGGAATAGGGAGATTGAGCTCTGCCTCATTCGGGGTAATCTGCTCAATCGGCGGGAGGTTACTCGGCTCCACAAAGCTTTCCCCGGGGCGTAGCGTCAGGTGTTCGAATACTGGAGATTCCATGAAAATATCCCAGTGATCGCGCAGATCACGCCACATTCCGAACGTGGAGAACTTGGCGATACCCAGGTAGACATCCCGGGTCACCGTAAAGGGAAGATTCTCGCGCACCAGCGCGGCGGAAATCTCACGAAGCGCGTAGTCAATATCGAGACCGGAAGCATCAAGCTTCGGTTCGGAAAGCGCGGTGATATGCACGCCGTGTTCCTGGTGGAGCCATTCCACCAGAGAGTGGTTGGGGGTGGCCTCAGCGCTGTTATCGGCTTGGATTGTGAAACGGGAACGGCCCGAACCACCACCTAGCCGTACCGGGAGGAGGAAAAGCGGTGCGCTGGCATCTTTGCCGTTTTTGCTGGTGTAGCGCATCGTTCCGAGCATGAGATAAAGATTGGCTGATCCGGTTTCCTCCGCCAGCGTTTTCGTGGTGCGAGCCAAGTTCTTAAAGAATTCGGCGTAGCGGTACTCCGTTACGTGCCCGAACAGGATGCCGCGCTCGCTCAGTTCATCGCTCACCTCAGCATCGGATAAATCACTCACGTCCGTGGTTCCGCGCAGGAAACGATTATCGGAAAGGTCATCCTGAGCGCGCATCGTAATGCGATCCCCGCGGGAAATGCGATCATCAATATCCGCCAGCATTCCGGCTCGAACTTCGAATTCCAGGACTTCCTTGGCCGGTTTGATATTGAGGAGGCGGTTGCGCAAGGTGAGGTCGAGGAGCTCACGCTTCCAGCGCTGCACCCGGGCAGGGGCCGCATCGCTGGTATCCAAAGTGAGATAGTCCGCGGAATCCTCTCCGGCCAACTGCCGCGCCAGTTTCCCGGCCGCTCGAATAGCCGCCGCGGGGGAGTTAGCGTGAGGCGCGGACCCGGCGGCCTCGGATGTAGCTGAGGCCGCGGCATCCGGTAGGGCGGCAGCCGGAGGGGCTTGAGTGGGAAGCGGGCGCAGTCCATCTCTATGCGATTCCGCCAGTCCGATGAGGGCAAGAACAGTACCGTCTGTCAGCTTCGCCTTGGTGCGATTGAGGTTATCTGGGAAGCTGAGCGCGGCGTCGTAAAAAGCAGCATCCAAGGCAAGAACCGCACCGGAACGTAAATAATTATTGATGGAGGCCGGTTCGGTAATAACCGGTTCGCGCAGGCCATCCTCCGTGCTCGCAATGCCGACGAGGGCATGCCCCGGAACCAAAATAATCACGGGGAGCAGCCCGCAGGACTGTGCCAAGGCTGCATAGGTCAGGACCAGGTCGATGCAGGTGCCGGCTTTTGCGGTGAGAACTTCCTCCGTGGTGCGGATGCGCTGGCCGGTATTTTCGAAGGACGCGGGTGGGGTGACGTAACGGATATCTTCGGCGGCTAAAACCGCGTAGGCAGCCGACATGATTTGAAGCACCCGTTCGATACCGGCCTGGTAGCCCTGCACCGAGGCATCGCCGGTGGCTTCCTTGAGTAAATCGGACACCTTGCGCACCAGCGCGGGAATTTGCGGGGCGTTGGGCTGCGCAAAAGCCGCCAGGGACTCAAAATATGCCGGAGCGTGGAACCACTCATTCGGAGCGAGGATACGTATATCGGCTCGGGCATACCCGGAAGCGGAACTCCCCTCGGTGCGCAGATGTGCTTCCAGGGTTCCGGGTTGAGATTCGGTGGCCTGTAAGAGGGGATTGCTCGGGTCGAGGCGGGTGTGCGCGAGGAAACGCGGGGCTACCGGGGCGGCCTTTCCGGGCCGGAGTTCAGGAAGGGGAACCGTGAGGTCGAAAAGTGCATCCGCGCCAATGCGAGCGCTCAGTTCCAGATGTGCCTGTTCGCTCGCTTCACTATCCGACGTATTGGTAGCGAGAATATTTTTGATAACGGGAACCTGGTTATGGGCAAGTGCCCAGCCGGTTTTCCCTGCATAGGAGATCTCAACGCGGAGGATTCCGGATTCCACAACAAGAACGTCGATTCCCTCAGATCCCACTCCGCTCATTCCCGCTGGTGCCCTTCCGTAGGTGTGTGCCTTGCCGTGTCCTCATTGGCAATCGGCGATATTTTCGACAATCCACCCGATATGTTACTCCGTATCTCCCCCGGACAGGCGGGTATTTTAGTCCGCGGAACGATGCGCGCGTGTCCAATATGTGAACAATTCGTCTCAGAATCTGGAATTTGCATTAGTCTCCAGAGTGCGCGGTTCCCCGGCGCGGCACGCGCCGGGCGGCGTCGTACTAGAAACGACCACCGCGCGTACGTTTCGCGAGGGAACGTAACCACCCACGGTAGAAGAGAAGGAGGCCCGCGTGGCTGAAGGATATGTGCACTGGAATGGCGAACTGAATACGGAAGCCACCCAGCTGCTTCGCGCGGGCGGCGCCATGTGCGTGGTGCCCACCAAGGTCGGCTATATTATCGCCACCACCGATTCGGCCGGGCTGGAACGCAAATTTGCCGTGAAGAACCGCAAACGCAATAAGCCCGCCGTGGTGCTGTGCGGCTCCATGGAAGAACTGGAAACCCTGGCGCAACTCACCCCGGAAATTCGCGATTTTTACCAGAAGAACTGGGACGAAGATATCCTCATGGGCTGCATCCTGCCCTGGCGTGCCGAGGCTGCCGAACAATACATTCCGGAAGAAGGCGAAGCGCGCAACCTGGTGCGCGACGGGCGCGGAACCTCCTGCTTCGTGATCCGCTACGGCAAGGCCGCCGAGCAGATCGCCGCGGAACTGTGGGAGAAGGATAGGAAGCTGGTCTTCGCTTCCTCGGCGAACCCCTCCGGGCGCGGGAACCGCGGCAAGGTGGAAGGAATCGGCACCGATATTGCCACCGAAGCGGACCTGGTGATCGAAGCCGATGATTACGTGACGTCCATCCAGCCCGATGCGTCCGAAGCCACGCGCTGGGAGCAGGGCGTGATGGTGTCCTTCGTGGACGAATCCGGGAAACTGGTGCCCGAACAGAACGGGCAGCGCATGGTCACCCCCGCGCCGGTGCTCATCCGCAAGGGCGTGTACCTGGATCGGATTCTCCAGCTGCTTTCCGAATCCTTCCTCAGCTGGGATTTCCGGCAGGGGGCGTACTACTGAGTCGCTAAAAAGCTTTGCTTGCGAGTAGTGAGCTGCGCGGCGGTCGATCTGGTGGTCGGCCGCCGCGTTGTAGTGCTGGGGCTATGTGGTTGGTTGCTAGTTGGCCGCCGCGCGAATCCCGAGCCACTGGTTCCACCCGTGGTGGAGCACCAGCCAGGCCATAAGCCCGTAACCGGCCTGGCGCGGCGCATAACCCCCGCTCAGGTCCATATCGGTATTCCACTGCTCGTGGTCCACCAGCGGGCTGAAAGTATCCACGAAGGGGAAACGCCGCCGCTCGGTCACATCCCGGTAGGCATTGGATAAATTGAGCTGCACATCGCGGGGCAGATCCGGGCGCGGGGGCGGGCCCACCACGAAGGGGCGCATGCGCATCCGGTCCGCGGAATCCAGCAGATTCGCCAGGTGCAGGCGCGCCCGCGCCATGGTGCCGCCGCGCTCCAGATCGTGACTACCCAGGCCGATAACCAGGCGGGACTCAATATCCGGGCCGGTGCGCAAGGCAACTTCCCGCTCCCAGCGCTCCGCCATCTCCGAAATTGTTTCCCCGGGAACAGCCAAAGTGAGGGGGAGGAGCGGAGGATCGGTGAGGGTACGGGCCATCACGCGGCCCGTCCACCCGAGCGCCCGCGCATCGCCGTACCCGGCCACCAGCTCATCGCCTATAAAGATGACACGTAAAGAATCCACGGCTGCCTCCCTTGCTACTAGGTAAATCCTAGCGTGCTCGCCCGCATCGAGTGGCGCGCGCAGACCGGTTGCGTGTGCGTGCGGCGGCGCGTGTGGTGCGTGCGGCTCGCGTACTCCGGCGACCGCGCGCGTCACCCGCGCGAATCGCTAGACTGCAAGAAGCACCTACCCTGGAGTTTATGTGACCAACGCTCTTCTTTTACTTCTTGGCATTCTCCTCACGCTGGGAACCGCGCTTTTCGTGGCCGCGGAATTCTCCCTGGTGGCCCTGGACCCGGCCGCGGTGGAATCGCGCGCCGCTGAGGACCCGGCCGCCGCCAGCGTGGCCGGCCGCCTCCACCACCTTTCGCTCTTCCTATCCGCCTGCCAGGTGGGCATTACCATCACCACGATCCTGCTCGGCTACGTGGCCCAGCAACCCCTGACGGAAATATTGACGGGCTGGCTGGGTGCGGCCGGGGTGGCGCGGGCCGCCGCGGTTGCTATTGCCGCCGCCGCGGCCTTCCTCCTCGTCAACCTCTTCTCCATGCTCTTCGGGGAATTGGTCCCCAAGAATATGGCGCTGGCCGAACCCCTGCGTACCGCCGCCCGGGTGGGCGGCCCGCTGCACGCCTTCAGCGTGGTGTTCAAACCCGTGATCGTCTCCTTCAACGCCACCGCGAACTGGCTGCTGCGCCGCATGGGCGTGGAACCGGCCGATGAAATCTCCGGGGCGCGCTCGGGCCCGGAACTGGGTGCCCTGGTGCGCCAATCCGCGGCGGCCGGCACCCTGGAGCCCTCCACCGCGCGCCTGCTCACCGCTTCCATCGGCGCGGGCGGGCTCACGGCCATCGATATTATGACCGACCGCGGCCGGGTGGAATACCTGGAAGAAACCGCCTCCGCCGCGGATGTGATTACCGCGGCGCGCACCACCGGCTTCTCACGTTTCCCCGTGGTGGGCGAGGGCGGCCTCGATGATATCCGCGGATTCGCGCACCTGCGCCCCGCCGTGGCCATTCCCGCCGAGCGCCGCGCGGACGTGCCCGTCACCTCCTCCTCGGTGATGCGCGAAGCATTTGCGGTACCCGAAACGATGGAATTGCCCGAGCTCCTCGTGGTGTTGCGAGATATCGGTGGCCAAACGGCCGTCGTCGTCGATGAATACGGCGGAACCTCCGGAATCGTGACGCTCGAGGACGCCGTGGAAGAAATCGTCGGCAATATCGCGGACGAACATGATCGCCGCGGCACCGGCGCGCGCCGCACCGCCCCGGGAACCTGGGTGGTGCCCGGATTGCTGCGCCCGGACGAAGCCTTCCGCATCTGCGGGGTGCGCCTGCCCGAAGACGGCCCCTACGAAACCCTCGGCGGGCTGATTATGGCTGAACTTGGCCGCATTCCCGCGGTGGGGGATACGGTGGAGGTCGACGACGCCCAGCTGACAGTGCGTGCTATGGACGAGCGACGCGTCGAAACGGTGGAGGTGAAAATCCATGAGTAATACCCTCGCCCTCATCCTCACCGTGCTGTTGCTCGCCGGAAACGCCTATTTCGTGGCCTGCGAATTCGCACTCACCGCCTCGCGGCCCTCCCGCCTGGAACCCCTGGCGGAAAGCAACCCGCGCGCCGCGAAAACCCTGGCGGCTTCCCGCAACCTCAATGAAATGCTGGCCGCCTGCCAGCTCGGCGTGACCCTGTGCTCGGTGGCCCTCGGGGCGCTCGCGGAACCGGCGCTCGCGGCGCTGCTGCTGGTGCCGCTGGCCGCGGTGGGTGCCGGGGCGGTCCTTGCCCACACCATTGCTTTTGTGCTGGCCCTGCTCTTGGTAACCGCACTGCACGTGATTCTGGGTGAAATGGTGCCGAAGAACCTGGCGGTCACCCACCCGGAACGCCTCGGCATGCTGTTTGTGCCTTCGCTGCTGGTTTTTGACCGGGTCTTCCGCCCGATCACCGGATCGCTCAACTGGCTCGCGGTGCATATCGTTTCCTGGATGGGGATGAAACCGAAAGACGAGGTCATCTCCGCGTTTACCGCTTCCGAGGTCGCGGCGATTGTGCACGCCTCCCAGGCGGCCGGGGTGCTCCAAGATACCCAGGGGCTTATCACCGGGGCGCTGGAATTTTCCGAACACCAGGTGGGGGACACCATGCTGCCCCTCGATAAGGTGGTCACTTGCCCGCGCACCGCCACGCCCGCGCAGGTGGAACGGCTGGTGGCCGACCACGGGTATTCGCGGTTCCCACTCGTGAGCGGCGGGAATATCGTCGGGTACATTCACGTGAAGGATATTCTCGACGCCGCCCAGCGCGAACTGCCTATTTCCGCCCGCTTGGTGCGGCCGGTCCGCAGCCTTGCTGCCGGAACCAGCGTGGAGGACGCGCTGCGAACTATGCAAACCTCGGGGACGCATATGGCCATCGTGGAAGATAACGGAAAGGTAACGGGTGTGATCTTCCTCGAAGACGTTATTGAAGACCTCGTCGGGGACGTGCGTGATTCCATGCAGCGCCGTTCCTGAAACCGCGAGATAGCGCGGATTGCGCGGGGTGTGAGTGAGGTGGGGAGGGAGCGGGACGGTTCGGGGTGGGGCCGGTAGGCCGCGATGCGATACGGCTCATGTGGTGAAAACTCTTTGCCTTTCCGGCGCTGACCGTTATCATTTTGTAATAGTGACGGGCCGGTGGATGAGCCGGCCATCTGGCAGGGAAAATGAGGAGAGCAGTGAGCGCGGTACACCACACCTCTCGCGGCGGGCGCAGAGCGGCCCGGGCGCATGAGGCTCCGCAGGAGCGCGTTGGGAAACGCGCCGCGCGCGCCGCTGCTGATGTGAGCGTGGAGGGCTCGCGCTCGGTGGCGTCTCGGCCTGCGGGTTCCCGGGCGGCGGTGTCGCACGCCGCGTCCGATTCACACTCGGTGCCTGTTTCGCACGCGGCGCCCAGCTCAGCAGCGCGCCGGGCTGCCAGCCGGGCGGCAGGCAAACGGGCTGCGGTTACTGAGGTTCCGCTGCATGCCGTCGCCTCCACCCGCGACCAGTCTGAAATTACGCCGCCAACGCGGCGCGGGCGCCGCGCCGCCGCCGTCGCACCGCTCGCAACGGTGAGTGAACTTCCCGCGCGCGGTAAACGGGCCCGCACCGCCGCGCCTGCAAGCATCGAAGCGGTGACCGCAGCGCCGGCAGCTAGCCCGCAGCCGGAAGCCACACCGGTAAGTGAGCGTCCGGTCAGCGACCTGCCAGAACCTACTGCGCTTCCCACCCGGGAACTGAAACCGCAGGTGAACGCGGGGCGCGGGGCCGCTTTCGGCGTCGTTCTTCCTTCTTCTCTGACCATTGCCGCCTGCGAGGCCGCGCCCACCGGTGGAATCGGCGCCGTGGGAATCACCACCGATACCGAGGGCACCGAAGTCCTCTCCGAATCGGATATTGACGCGGCGGTGCGCGCGGGTGAAGCCCGTGGGCGCGCGCAGAACCGGGAGCGTTCAGACCGGATTCTGGCCGGGGCTGCCGCGCACTGGGTGGTGGCGCGTTCCGTTTCTCCCTATCGCAATATTCTTATTGGCGCGGTGGCCTGCTTGGGCATGGTGCTTCCCGTTATGTCCACCTTGCAGGGCAATGCGGCGCAGGCCGCGAACCCGGCTTTCGTGGCGCCCATGGCGGAAGAATTCACCACCCCGGCCCAGCTCACCGGGGAAGTCGGCGCGATTCAGCGCGCCCAGGCCCGCACCGCGGCGGAAAATCCGCGCCGCGCCTGCCCCACTTCCGCCGGAGCCTCCGGTACTCGCGCCGCTTTTGATATCCCCACGGATCGCCTCATCGTCAAGCCGCTACCCGAGGGAAGCTACCGCCTCACCTCGCCTTTCGGCACCCGCGTGGACCCGATCTCCGGGGAAGTTTCCTCCCACGCCGGGCAGGATTTCGGCGCCCCGGCCGGCACCCCGATCCACGCCATCGCCGACGGCGTGGTCAAGCACGCCGGTGAAGGTATCCAGGGCCGCTCAAATAATCTCATTATTATCGAGCACACCATTAACGGGGAAAAGTTCAGCTCCTGGTACATCCACATGTACGACGACGGAGTTTTCGTCAAGGCCGGTGACAAAGTCAAAGCCGGTGACGTGATCGGAGCGGTGGGCTCGAATGGCTACTCCACCGGCCCGCATCTCCACCTGGAGATCCACGCCGCCAACGACGAACTCCTCGACCCGCTCGCCTTCCTGGAAGAACGCCAAGCCCAGCCCCTCGAGGCGGATTGCAAGTAATGGGGCGACTCTACGATATTGATGGGCCCGCGCTCATCATCGCCCACCGCGGCGGCGGTAACGAATACCCGGAAAACTCCCTGCGCGCTTTTGAGTCTCTTTACCGCGCGGGATTTCGGCATATCGAATCGGATGTGCACGCCACCGCGGATGGTGTGGCGGTGATCCTCCACGATCCGCTCCTGGATCGCACCACGGACGGGGTTGGCCCGATCAGCGCGCACACCTGGGCGGAAGTAGCGCAGGTTCGCAACGAGGCCGGGGAGCGTCCGCCGCGTCTGGATGAAGTCCTCGACGCCTTCCCGGATGCTGTTTTTAACCTGGACGCGAAATCCGATGCGGCCGTAGAACCGCTGGTGGCGGCGGTGCGGCGTACCGGGGCCGCGGGGCGGGTGTGCCTGGCCAGTTTCTCCCAGGCTCGGGTGGAACGTATGCGCAGCCGGCTGCCGGGAGCTACATTTTCGCTGGGCCGCTCGGCGGTGGCCTGGCTCATGGCGCTCTCCCACCTGCCCGGTGTGCAGGGAGTGCGCATCGCCAAATTCCCCGGTTCGCAACGCGGCTTCCAGGCCGTTCAGGTGCCGGTAGATATCGCGCTGCCGCGCCCGCGTTCGCTACCCGGCCTTCGCTCGTTACCCGGTCTTCGCTCGCTGCCTCGCCCGTGGCCGCTTTCGCGCTCAAGTCGCTCGCGCCGGACCGAGGATGAGGCTGGCGGTGGCACGCTCGGCCACCCGGTTCCCGTTCTCACCGCGCGTTTTGTGCAGCTCGCCCACGCGCAAGGGCTGGCGGTGCACGCCTGGACGATTAATTCCGCCGTGGAAGCGGAAGGTCTGCTCGACCTGGGCGTTGATGGCATTATTACCGACGAACCCAGCGCGATGCGCAGCTATTTCGATAACTCGCAGTACTCGGTGCGGATCTAAACTCCGGTAGCGGGAGGGGAGCGCGGCCGGGAGCGGCGTCGTCGTACCACATTCTGGACCACGCCGGCGCGCCACGCTCTCAGCGCAACTTCCGCGCAAATCGTGATGAAACAAACAAAAAATGCTAGGCTTAAAGTCCCTTGCAGCGCATAGATGCGCCGCACCGCCACACAGAAGGAGTTGTGATGAAGGCCTGGCAATTTACGAATACCAATGAACCGCTTGTTCTCAATGAGGTTCCTGATCCCACGGCCGGCCCGGGCGAGGTTGTTCTGGAGATGAAGGCGGCCGGTATTTGCCATTCGGATGTTGGTCTACTCACGGATGAGGGCTGGCTGTCCATGCTCGCCAAGCGCCCCATCACCATCGGGCACGAAAATTCGGGCGTGGTGGCCGAAGTGGGCGAAGGCGTCACGGAGTACAAGGTCGGGGATCGCGTGGGCGTGTGCCCCACCACCGCGGCCGGTGCGCCCGGTTACAGTTTTGATGGCGGTTTCGCGCCGAAGATGGCGGTTCCGGCCGAAGCGCTCGTTCCGCTTCCGGACGGCGTTGATTTTATTTTGGGCGCGGCCGCAACCGATGCCGGGATGACCTCCCACGCGGCGGTCGTGACCCAGGGCGGCTTGCAGAAGGGCCAAACCGTGGGGATTATTGGCCTGGGCGGGCTCGGGCAGATCGGTGCGCGGGTGGCGGTGCTCGCCGGCGCGGATGTGTACGTGGCTGAAATTAATGAAAAGGTGTGGCCGCTGGCCGAAAAGATCGGTGCCAAGGGCGTGAAGAAGGATATTAAGGACTTCTCTGATATTACTTTCGACCTCATCGTGGACTTCGCCGGTTTCGGCACCACCACCGCGGACGCCGTGGATATTATCCGCCGCGATGGCACCGTGGTGGTTGTGGGCATGGGCAAACTGGAATCGCTTATTTCCACGAAGAGCCTCATCCTCAACCAGTGCCGCCTCATCGGCTCCAACGGCGGCACCAAGGAAGATATTGCCGGGATTTACGAGTTCATGGCCACCGGGAAACTCACCCCGCAGGTTACCACCATCCCCTTCGAGGAAATTCCCGAAGGTATCGAGAAGCTCAAGAATCACGAGGTCGTGGGGCGCCTGGTAGTTGAGTACTAAACGCCGGTAGCGTTCCCGCGGCGCGCGTTTTAGTACGACGGCGCAGCTGGGGCCACCAGTGCAGCGATGGGCCCGCATATCTTTCGATACGCGGGCCCATCTTCGTGCGATTTGTGCCCCGAACAGGATTCGAACCTGCGGCCTTTCGCTCCGGAGGCGAACGCTCTATCCCCTGAGCTATCGGGGCGCACTGCGCTACTTTACCACGTTGGCGGGCGCCGGGAAAAATACCTGGATTCTCAACCGGAGTGCGGCATCTTGTGCCCGCATCTTTGCCGGCCCCGGGTGCTGCTTCTTGTGCGGCATCGTGAAAGGCCCCGGGCGGCGGTGTAATTCTGTCGTAGATAGCACGTACACTTAGATGCGTGACTCCGGAAGAACTCAGTGCATGTATCGCGGCGGAAATCAGCGCCGCACGTAATGAAGGTCAGCTCCACCTCGATGGTGATATTCCCACGGTGAAAATCGAGCGCCCGCGTTCGCGCGAGCACGGGGATTGGGCCACGAATGTGGCTATGCAACTCGCCAAGCGCGCGGGGATGCCCCCGCGTGACCTGGCCACCCTGCTGGCCGGGCGCCTCGAAGGTGTGTCCGGTATCGCTCAGGTGGAGGTTGCCGGCCCCGGTTTTATTAATATTCGCCTCTCCGCGGGCGCGGCCGGGGAACTGGCTCGCAGCATCGTGGAACAGGGGGAGCGCTACGGTTCCTCCCAGGCGGGTGCCGGAACCACCGTCAATTTGGAATATGTTTCCGCGAATCCCACCGGCCCCATCCATATCGGGGGAGCGCGCTGGGCCGCGGTGGGGGATACCCTCGCCCGGATTCTCAGCTTCACCGGCGCGAACGTGGTGCGCGAATACTATTTCAATGATCACGGCAACCAGATCAACCATTTCTCGGAAAGCCTGCTGGCCGCCGCGCTGGGCCGCGAAACTCCGGAAGATGGCTACGGCGGAACATATATTTCCGATATTGCCGATCAGGTTATCGCCCAGGAGCTAGCCGCCGGGCGCCCTGATCCGCGCACCCTCCCGGAAGCCGAAGCTCAGGAAGTATTCCGCGCCGGCGGGGTAGAGCTCATGTTCGCGGAGATCAAGAGTTCCCTGGCTGATTTCCGGGCCGAATTTGATGTGTTCTTCCACGAACAATCCCTCCACGATTCCGGAGCGGTTGCCGCCGCCATTGAAAAGCTGCGCGAACGCGGTGTTATTTACGAAGAAGATAACGCGGTATGGCTGCGCTCCACCGATTTCGGTGATGATAAAGACCGCGTCATCGTGAAATCGGACGGGGAAACCGCCTACTTCGCCGGTGACATCGCCTACTACCTCGATAAGCGCCACCGCGGTGCCGATCACGCCGTCTATATGCTCGGCGCGGATCACCACGGCTATATCGGGCGCATGTACGCCATGGCCCGCGCATTCGGGGATACCGCCGGCAAGGGCGGCAATATGGAAATCCTCATCGGCCAGCTGGTCAATCTCAAGCGCGATGGTGTTCCGGTGCGCATGTCCAAGCGCGCGGGCACCGTGGTCACCCTGGAGGACCTGGTGGAAGCCGTGGGCGTGGATGCGGCACGCTACTCGCTGGTGCGCGCCTCGGTGGATACCACCCTGGAGCTGGACCTCAATGTGCTGGCTTCGCACACCAATGACAACCCGGTCTACTACGTGCAATACGCGCACGCCCGCACCGCGAATGTGGCCCGCAATGCGGCTGAACACGGGGTGCAGCGCGCGGATGCCTTCACCCCGGAACTGCTTGAGCAAGCCGATTCCGATCTCATCGGGCAGCTCGCCCGCTTCCCCGAAGTGATTTCCCTGGCCGCGGCCAATCGCGAACCGCACCGGGTGGCCCGCTACCTGGAAGAACTGGCCGGCGCCTACCACACCTGGTACGGCAAGGCCCGGGTCACCCCGCGCGCGGATGAAGAAGTCAGCGATCTGCACCGCACCCGCCTCTGGGTGAACGACGCCACTCGCCAGGTCCTCGCCAATGGCTTGCACCTGCTCGGGGTAAGCGCCCCGGAGAAAATGTGAGCGACTCGGTGAACACCCCGGTAACTAATCTCGAGCAGCTGCCCGCGCCCCTTCCCGAGGGTTCGCCTAGCGGGGTGTGGTCCACCACGGTACGCCGCCTTCCCGGTGACCTGGAGGTGGGCGGCTGTTCAGTGCGCGCCCTGGCGGAACGTTTCGGCACCCCGCTCTACATTCTGGATGAAGCCGATGCCCGCTCCCGGGCCGCCGCCTGGGTGAGCGCGATGCGGGAGGCTTTTGCCGAGTTGGCGGGAGCGGATGTTTACTACGCCTGCAAGGCTTTTGCCAGCGTGGGCGTGGCCAGGTGGATGCTAGAGGAAGGTCTCCACCTGGATACCTGCTCCGAAGGGGAGCTGCGCATCGCCCTGGCGGCCGGAGCGCGCGGGCACCAGCTTGGCTTGCACGGCAATAATAAATCCGCGGCGGAAATCGAGCTGGCCCTGGAACACCAGGTCGCCCACCTGGTGGTTGATTCCCTGGCCGAAGTGGAGCTGGTGGCGGCCGCGGCCGCGCAGCGCGGGCAGGTTGCCGCCGTTGTGGTGCGGGTGACTTCCGGTATTCACGCGGGCGGCCACGATTTCATTGCCACGGCCCACGAGGACCAAAAATTCGGTCTTTCGCTCGCCAGCGGCGCGGCCTGGGAGGCGATTAAGCGCATCGAGGCCAATCCGTGGCTACGCCTGGTGGGATTGCATTCGCATATCGGCTCCCAAATTGTGGCGACGGAAGCTTTCGTGGCCGCGGCACGCGCCATCCTGGACCTGCGGGCCCGGGTGGCCCGCGAGCTGGGAACCGTGATTCCCGAAATTGACCTGGGTGGTGGTTACGGGGTGCGTTATACCGGCGCGGATCCGATTCCGCCCACGCCGCGCGACTTCGCCACCGTGCTCGCCGCGGAAGTGGCCCGGCACAGCGCCGAGAGCGGCATTCCCGCCCCGCGGATCTCCGTGGAACCGGGCCGCTCCATTATTGCCCCGGCCGGTATGACGCTCTACACCGTGGGAACCGTCAAGAACGTCCACGTGGATGCCACCCGCAGCCGCACCTACGTTTCGGTGGACGGGGGAATGTCCGATAATATCCGCCCCGCCCTCTACGGCGCCGATTACACCGCGGCCCTCGTGGACCGCGTGCCGACCAGCACCAGCACGGGCACCAGCACGGGCACCAATGTTGAGGCCGACGACGCCGCCGCGGCAAGCGCGGCGGATCCCGCTGCCGGTGCGGCGGCCACCCAGGGGAATCCCGGAGGTGTGCGCGTCTGCCGAGTTGTCGGTAAGCATTGCGAATCGGGCGATATTGTGGTGCGCGCCGTCGCCCTCCCGGAGGATATTCACGCCGGTGACCTGCTTGTCACGCCGACCACCGGCGCCTACGGGCGAGTCATGGCCTCGCATTACAATATGCTGCCCAGCCCGGGAGTTATTGCGGTGAGCGGCGGCCGGGCCCGCTGGCTTATTCGCGGGGAAACCGTGGCGGACCTCCTCGCGCTAGACGCGGACTACCCGGCAACCGATTCCCCGGCAGCCGAGTAATCGCCCGGCAGCCGAGTAATCGCCCGGCCGCCGCAGCCGAAAACTAGAGCTGCCCGCGCGCCGGTGCACTAACAGCTGAGCGCCGGCGCGGGCGGCACCTAATCCTCCGGCAGCACGGCCTCGCTCACCTGAGCGGGCTTTTCCCAGGTATCCGGGGCGCTGCTCCACGCCGAAATCGCGTCCACCACCGGGCGCAGCTCGGCTACCGCGATCTGCCCGGCCGCGGTGGCCTGCCCGGCCTGACCCCAGGTACCTGCGGAGCCGAAAATAGCGGAAGTAATCCGGCTCATGGTGCCCAGCGCCCCCATGGCGATGGTGATGAGCGGAACGTGCAGCTCCTGGCTGGCCCGATAGGTCGCGTTGAGCACCGTTACCACATCACCCGGATGCGCGGGAGTGACCGCAATTTTCGCGATAGACGCCCCGTGCACCTGCAAGAGCCGCAGGCGATTCACGATCTCATCTTCGGGCGGGGTGGAACGGAAATCATGGTAAGAACCGATCACCGGAATCTGGGCCCGGGCCGCTTCTTGAATAATGCGTTCGGTCCACGCCCCGGTGCGGAACAGCTCCGCATCCACCGCATCCACCAGCCCGGATTGGATGAGCCGGATCACCAACGGTCCGTAATCATCGGGCATAATCGCTTTCTGGCCGCCCTCCGCCGCGGAACGGAACGTGCCCAGAATCGGTAGGTTCGTGGACTTACGCAAAAGGGTTCCCACCTCGGTGAGGGTGGCAAGATCCTCGAGGAAATCCACTCGCCATTCCAGAACGTCAATGTCCTGTTCAGGAAGCTTCGCTACCTGCGTCCGCAGCTCGTCACCATTGGCGGGCGTAATGGACACGAGGATTTTCGTCGGCCCGGAGCCGAAGGTGACGTCCTTGATTTTCACAGTGGGCATCGCGCACCTCGCTTTCTCTTCGTGCATCGGTCGATGCATTTTCCATGGGGATATTGTACCCATCCGCGTGGCGGGCGCCACACCCAGTTTTCGCCGCATACCAAGCCCATACGCTCGTGGCGGGCGGGCCGGTGGCGCGCCCCGGCCCTACCTTCGCTAGGCTAGGACACGCGAGGACAGAGAGGCCGGCGCGTTCGTCAAGATAAGGAGTAGGCGTGAAGGAAGTCAAGGTTGCCCTGCTGGGGGCGGGAACGGTGGGAAGCGCCGTCGTCCGCCTGCTGCAAGCCAATGCGGAAGAATTTAACCTGCGAGCCGGGGCGCGCCTGCGCGTTATCGGTATCGCGGTGCGCAACCTGGAGGCCCCGCGCGATCCCGCGATTGACCGCGCGCTGCTCACCACCGATGCCCACGCCATTATCGCCCAGGCGGATATTGTTATTGAACTTATGGGCGGCATTGAACCGGCGCGCGAATATATTTTGGCCGCTTTTGCCGCCGGCGCCTCGGTGGTCACCGGAAATAAGGCGCTGCTGGCCGAACACGGTCCAGAATTGTACGACGCCGCGGCGCGTGCCGGCGTCGACCTCTATTACGAAGCCGCGGTGGGCGGGGCCGTCCCGGTGGTTTACGGGCTGCGCGAATCCCTCGCCGGAGACCGCGTCACCCATATCCTCGGAATCGTCAACGGCACCACCAATTACATCCTTGACGAAATGACCACCAACGGGGAAAGTTTCGATGCCGCGGTGAAGAAGGCGCAGGAGCTCGGCTACGCCGAAGCTGATCCGAGCGCCGATGTGGACGGGTACGACGCCGCGGCAAAATGCGCCATCCTGGCCTCTCTCGCTTTCCACACCCGCGTCCAGCTTTCGGATGTGCACACCCACGGAATCCGCGATATCACCCCGGAGATGATTGCCTCGGCCGGGCGTGGCGGCTACGTGGTCAAGCTGGTGGCCTCCGCCAAGCGGCGCGCGGACGGCATTGAATTGTACGTGGGCCCCACGCTCATTCCCGCCCAGCATCCGCTCGCTACCGTGCACGGCGCCTATAACGCCATTGTGGTGGAGGGCGAAGCCGCGGATCGGCTCATGTTCTACGGGCCGGGTGCCGGCGGGAACCCCACCGCCACCGCGGTGCTTTCCGATCTGGTGGCCGCCGCGCATCACCGCGTGCACGGTGGGCTGGCTCCGCGCGAACTGGCGTACGGCGAGCTGCCGATTCTGCCCCCCTCCCAGGCGCGCTCGCGCTTCCAGCTGAGCATGGACGTGGCCGATCACGTGGGTGTTCTCAGCGAGGTTACCGGGACTTTTGCCCGCCATAATGTTTCCATTAGCGGGGTGAGCCAAGAATCGCCCACCGCGGATCACCTGTGCCGCCTCACGGTTACTACCCACGAAGCCCTCCAAGCCGATGTGGAAGCAACCATTGCGGATCTTTCCGCCGCCGCGGGCCTGGCGACCGTACGCACCGCGAGCTTCGTGCGGGTGGAGGTGGCCTAATGCGTATCGCCACCTCCGAAGCGCGGGTGCGGGTCCCGGCAACCTCCGGCAATCTCGGTCCCGGCTTCGACTGCATGGGCATGGCGCATAACCTCTGGGACGAAGTGAGCGTGCGCCTGACCACCGGCGCTACCCGGGTGAGTATCGAAGGGGAAGGCGCGGATGTTCTTCCCACCGGTGAAGATCACCTCATCGTGCGGGCTCTGCGCCGCGGTTTTGAGGCGGCGGCCCTGCCCGGCGTCGGTTTTGAACTGCACTGCGTTAACGCAATTCCGCAGGGGCGCGGCCTCGGTTCTTCCGCGGCGGCTGTGGTGGCCGGCTTACTGTTAGTGCGCGGCCTGGTAGATCGCCCCGATATATTCGACGACGGCGTGCTCCTCTCCCTCGCCACCGAATTTGAAGGGCACCCCGATAATGCCGCACCGGCGATTTTCGGGGGCGCCGTCGTCACGTGGATGGAAGGAACGCAGGCCCGGGCGGCGCGTATCCCCACCGCGGTGGACACCACCCTCCTTATTCCCGGGGAACAGCTCCTGACCGAAAAGGCGCGGGCCGCGTTGCCGGATACCGTTCCGCACGCAGATGCCGCTTTTAATGCGTCGCGCACCGCCATGCTCGCCCTTGCCCTGGAGCACTACCCCGATTTGCTGTGGCAGGCCACCGAGGATCGCCTCCACCAGGACTATCGCGCCGGGGCGATGCCGGCCTCCGCGGACGCGGTGCGGGCACTGCGCGCGGCCGGGTTCCCGGCCGTTATTTCCGGTGCGGGCCCATCCGTGCTAGTATTTTCACGCCTTGACGCTGACACAGTTTCTATGATGCAGCGGCGTGGATTTACGGTGAATACCGCTGGAATGTCCACACGGGGCGCCTATCTGGTGTAGACTAAGGTCTAACCGACGTTCTTATACCGGTTATTTCCCACGTACTTGAAATTGTCATAAGTGCGTTAACAACCCCTGAATTCCGAGGAAGGAACCTCGTGACGGAAACCCCAACATCAGGCGCAATCTCAACGATGCGGGTGCCGCAGCTGCGCGCGCTCGCCGAAGAACTCGGCCTGGACATTGACCCGAAAGCTAAGAAGGCGGACCTGCTCGCGGCCATTCGCGAAGTTCGCCCCGCGCGGCGCGGGCGGCCCCGCAAGGAAGATAGCCTCGCCAATATCAAGAAAACGCGCGAAAAGCCCGCTGCTGCCACCACGGCAAAGCCCGCAGCGAAGAAGGAAAGCGCGGATGAAGCCGCCTCGGTGTCGACCGCTGCGGAAGCAGCCACCCGCCCCCACGCGGTAAGTGCCGCCAGTGCTGATGCCGCACCCGTGGCGGCGCCCAGTACCGCCGCCGGCCGCGATGAACGTGAGGAACGTAAAGTGCGGCGCCGAGTGCGCCGGGATCACCGCGAACCGGTGCATATCGATCTGCCCGAACCGAAGCAGGAAGCTGCCTCGACTGCCCGCCGTTCCGATTCCCTCAGTGACGAAAACACCCTCGCGGCCCTGGATGCCATTGGCGATGCCGCGGAACGCCGCGCCGGTGACCACCATGACACCACCTCGGAGCGCCGCCGCCGCAAGCGCAACCGGCGCGGTGAGGAACATGAAGAAGCCCGCCGCTCCCGCCGCACCTCGGAACGCGCTGAACGTACTGATCGCGCGGATCACGAGGCGGAGGATTCCGCGCCGGCTTCTAAGCCCGAACGTGAGGAACGCCAGGAGATTCCGGCCGGTAAGCGCCAGGCGGAGGATACCCTCGTTCCCGTTGCCGGCATTGTGGATACCCAGGGTAACCAGATGGTGCTGCGCACCGGCGGCTACCTGCCCGGCCCCAATGATGCGCAGATTTCCACCGCGCTGGTGCGCCAGTACGGTCTGCGCCGCGGGGATGCCGTGGTGGGTGCTATTCG
This sequence comes from Actinotignum urematis, assembly GCF_051264595.1. Lineage (NCBI taxonomy): Bacteria > Bacillati > Actinomycetota > Actinomycetes > Actinomycetales > Actinomycetaceae > Actinotignum > Actinotignum urematis. The sequence continues at coordinate 40,789 of NZ_JBOZBG010000011.1, forward strand.
CCAGCACGATGAGGATAATTCCTCGCATAATAACCGCAATAACAAGCGTAATCCGCGCCGTCGTTACAATAATCAAAACAATAACCGGTCCGGTAACCAGCTCGTCCAGGTGGATACTATTAACTCCCTGCCCGCAGCTGAAGCAGCGCGCCGCCCGGACTTTAATAAGCTCACCCCGGTCTACCCGGATGAGATTTTGCGCCTGGAAACCGAACGTAAGGGCCTGTCTACTCGCGCCATCGATTTGGTTGCCCCCATTGGCAAGGGCCAGCGCGGCCTCATTGTTTCCCCGCCGAAGGCCGGGAAAACCATGATTATGCAGCAGATCGCCAAGGCGATTGCCGCTAATGATCCCGAGGTTCATATCATGGTGGTCCTCGTGGATGAACGCCCCGAAGAAGTGACGGATATGCGCCGCATCGTCAAGGGTGAAGTGATTGCTTCCACCTTCGACCGCCCGGCTTCGGATCACACCATCGTCTCCGAACTCGCTATCGAGCGCGCCAAGCGCCTGGTGGAACTCGGTCAGGATGTGGTGGTGCTCCTCGATTCCCTCACTCGCCTTTCGCGTGCCTACAACCTCGCGGCCCCGGCATCGGGGCGCATCCTCTCCGGTGGTGTGGATGCCGCGGCGCTCTACCCGCCCAAGAAGTTCTTCGGTGCGGCGCGCAATATCGAAAATGGCGGTTCGCTCACGATTATCGCCTCCGCGCTGGTGGAAACCGGTTCGAAGATGGACGAAGTTATTTTCGAAGAGTTCAAGGGCACCGGCAATATGGAGCTGCGCCTCTCGCGCCAGCTCGCGGACCGGCGTATCTTCCCGGCGATCGATATCAACGCCTCGGGTACCCGCCGCGAAGAAATGCTTTACAAGCCCGAAGAACTCAAGGTCATTTGGCAGCTGCGCCGGGCCCTGGGCACTCTTGGGGTGGATGAAGCGGCGGACTTCGTGCTCAAGCGGATGCGGAATACCGAAAATAACGCGGAATTCCTCGTGTCGATTATGCGTTCCATGCAAGGATCGCGCGGCGAGTAAGCCGAATAAAACACGGCGGGAGGAACCGGCCGGGGGTCGGGTACCGAGCGCGCGCAGCACGTAGTGATGTGATACGCGCACGGTACCTTGTCTCGGCCGGGCCGCCCGTGCCATAATTTTCTGTCGGCTCCCGGTTCACCGTGATGCGGAGAACCGTGCTCGGACCCGGGAGCAGCTACGAACCAAGGAGAGATAATGAAGCAGGGAATCCATCCCGATTACCACGAGGTCTCCGTGACCTGCACCTGCGGTAATGAGTTCACCACCCGTTCCACCTACAACGGTGACCACATGCGCGTGGAAGTGTGCAATAACTGCCACCCGTTCTACACCGGCAAGCAGAAGATCCTGGATACCGGTGGGCGTGTGGCTCGCTTCGAGGCACGCTACGGCAAGCGCAAGAAGTAAGCGCCACGGAAAGGAGCGTCACCGCAAGGGCGCTCCTTTTCTTTTTTTGCACTATTGTCGGTAGAGCTGCCACAGTCCCGTGGCGGTAGGGCACGCGCGGGGTGCGCGTGAAGAAAGGTCCTCGTTATGGCTGATACACGTCGTGAGGTTGCCGAGCACCATCTCGCTGAATTTGAAAAAATCGAAGCGGATATGGCTAGCCCGGAGGTTCTCTCCTCCCCGGATAAATTGCGTTCACTCGGGCGGCGCTACGCCGAACTCGGGCGGGTGGTACGCGTGTACCGGCGTTTCCTCCAGGCCGAACAGGACCTCACCGAAGCCCGGGAGATTATCTCCCAGGGTGGGGAAGATGCTGAACTCTTCCGCCCCGAACTTCCCGGAATGGAAGAACGCTACGAGGCAGCCTCCCAGGAACTCACGGAAGTCCTTATCCCCCGCGATGAAGACGATGCCCGCGATGTCATTATGGAAATCAAAGGCGGCGCCGGCGGGGAAGAATCCGCCCTCTTCGCCGGGGATCTGGCCCGCATGTACGAACGTTACGCCACCTCCAAGGGCTGGACTTGGGAAGTGCTGGGTGCCAACCAAACCGAGCTGGGTGGCTACAAGGACCTCGAGGTCGCCATTCGTTCCCGCGGGCAGCTCGAGGATCCTTCCGAAGGCGTATGGGCCCACCTCAAGTACGAGGGCGGGGTTCACCGGGTGCAGCGCGTACCCGTGACCGAATCCCAGGGGCGCATTCAGACCTCCACCGCAGGGGTGCTTGTTTTCGCGGAGGTAGATGACCCGGGTGAAGTCGAAATCGCCGCCAATGACCTGCGCATTGACGTGTACCGGTCCTCAGGGCCGGGTGGGCAGTCTGTGAATACCACCGATTCGGCGGTGCGTATCACCCACCTTCCCACCGGGATTGTGGTTTCCATGCAGGATGAAAAATCGCAGATCCAAAATCGCGAATCTGCGATGCGGGTGCTGCGCGCGCGGTTGCGCCAGCTCCAGCTGGATCAGCAGGCCGCTGAAAACGCGGAATTGCGTCATTCCCAGGTGCGTACCCTGGACCGTTCCGAGCGCATCCGCACCTATAATTTCCCGGAAAATCGTATTTCCGATCATCGCACTGGCTACAAGGCCCATAATCTCGACGCAGTCCTCGATGGGGATCTGGATGCCGTTATTGACTCGGCCCGGATTATGGATGAAGCGGCTCGCATGGAAGCCGCGGAAGAAAAGTAGAGAGTAGCCGAGCGCTATGACCACCTGGGCGGAATTGCTGGCAGGTGCCACCGCGCAGCTCACCGCGGCCGGGGTGGATTCGCCGGCCGCCGATGCCCGCTGGTTGGCCGAAGCGGCAGCGGGGGAACGCCCCTATCCGCGCGATACCCCGCCTCCCGCCCAGCGTGAGCTTTTTGCAAGCTACCTGGCCCGTCGCACCGCGCGCGAGCCGCTGCAGCATATTACCGGGCGGATGTATTTCCGCTACCTCGAGCTGGTTTCCACGCCCGATGCGCTGATTGTGCGCCCGGAAACTGAGATCGTCGCCGAACGCGCCATCGAGCACGTGCGAGCGTGCGTGGCCGCGCAGAGCCGCGGGAACACTACCGCCATTGGGAACGACGGCGCAGCGGCGGCGCAGAACTGCGCCGCCGAGCAGCAGGCCGGCCCCCTCGTCCTTGATTTGGGCACCGGCAGCGGAGCCATTGCCCTGAGTATTGCGACTGAAGTCCCCGCCGCCCGGGTGATCGGCGTCGACACAGATCTCCGGGCCCTGCAACTAGCTGCCACCAATAATGCCCGCTACGGGTCACCCGTCACTTTCCTGCACCACGATGTAACTGAGCCGCTCCCGGAACTGGACCACGCGGCGAGCGTCGTCGTCGCTAATCCTCCCTATATTCCACCCGATACGCCCGTGAGCGCAGAAGTGCGGGCCGATCCGGCGCGCGCCCTGTGGGGCGGGGGAGCGGAGGGCCTGGACCTGCCCAGGCTTTTTGTCGCGCGCGCGGCGCAGCTATTGCGGGACGGGGGTATCCTCGTTCTCGAACACGCGGAGACGCAGAGCGCGGCCCTGCGCGATTATGCCCGTAGCGTGGGTTTCACCCGGGTGGCAACCGGCCGGGACCTGGCCGGGCGGGAACGTTTTTTGGAGGCAGAATATGGACCCATGTGATGCCGCGGTAGCCGCCCTCGCGCGCGGCGAGCTCGTGGTTCTCCCCACCGATACCGTCTACGGACTGGGCGCGGATGCCTTTTCGCGCGCGGCTGTGACCCGGCTCCTCACCGCGAAGGGGCGCGGGCGCGATAAGCCCTCCCCGGTTCTTGTTGCCTCGATGGACGACGCCGCACGTTTGACCTCCGGCATCCCGGCCGGCGCCCGCGCGCTCGCGGCGGCGTACTGGCCCGGGGCTCTTACCCTCATTCTCCCCGCGAATGACAGCATCGGCTGGGATCTGGGCGAAACTCACGGCACCGTGGCGCTGCGCATGCCCGATCACCCGCTCGCCCTGGAGCTGCTGCGCCGCACCGGTCCGCTGGCCGTATCCTCCGCGAATCTCACCGAGCACGCCCCGGCCCGCACCGCCGCGCAGGCTCGCGAGCAGCTGGGAGAGAAAGTCGCGGTATACCTGGACGGAGGCACCGCACCGGGCGGGGTGCCGTCCACCATCGTGAGTTTCGCGGGGGAACGGGCACATATCCTCCGCCACGGCGCTATTCCGGATGCGGATATTGCCGCGGTGGTGCCCTTGGGCTGAAGCGGTTCGGCGGCGGCGCACTGATGCAGGAGCCGGGCCGGCTAGACTGAACGGCAGCGGTCAAGGTAAGGAGAGAGCATGCGCGTCTACTTGCTCATGATGGTGCTCAGCTGCGCCATCACCTACTTCCTCGTCCCCGCGATTCTGCGCCTGGCGCTACGCGTGGGTGCCATGACACAGGTGCGCGAACGCGATATCCACACCGTGCCTATCCCGCGGCTGGGCGGAGTGGCCATGTTCCTGGGCTTTTCGGCTTCTTTCGCTATCGCCTCTCAGATCCCCTACCTGCATCGGGTGCTCGGGTCCGCCTCGCAAGCCTGGGCGATCTGGCTGGGCGCCGGGCTCATGTGCCTGGTGGGTGCCATCGACGATATCTGGGAACTGGATTGGATGACGAAACTGGCCGGCGAGGTGCTGGCCGCCGGGGTCATGGCCTGGCAGGGCGTCCAATTCGTCACGCTGCCCTTTATGGGCCTGACTGTGGGCTCCACTCGCCTTTCGATTTTCTTTACCATCCTCATGGTGGTCATCACGGTGAATGCCGTGAACTTCATGGACGGCCTGGACGGGCTGGCCGCCGGGATCGTGGGCATTGCATCCCTGGCTTTCTTTATTTATTCCTATATTCTTACCCGCAATGCCACCCCGGGAGATTACACGTCGGTGGCCTGCGCGGCCGCGGCGGCCACGGTGGGGATGTGCGCGGGTATCCTGCCGCATAATTTCCATCCGGCCCGTATCTTTATGGGTGATTCGGGGGCGCTCATGCTCGGCATGGTGCTGGCCGCCTCCGCAATCCAGGTCACCGGGCAGATCGACCCGCAATCGACCTCCCTCGGCTACGCGCTCCCGGCATATCTGCCGCTGCTGCTGGCCCTCGCCGTGGTGGTGCTGCCGCTCTCTGATTTCATCTGGGCCGTCACCCGCCGCCTGGCCCGCGGGCAGTCTCCTTTCCACGCCGACGCCGGTCACCTTCACCACCGCCTGCTGCGCCTGGGGCATTCGCATACCGGCACCGTGCTCATCCTCTATTTGTGGACGGCCATTTTTTCATTCACCTGCATTTTGCTTATTGTGTTACCCGCCCGGCACGTCGCCCTGATTGGCGCGGCCGGGGTGGTGCTCGGTTGCGTGGTCACCTTCGGGATGTTCGGGCGACGGCGCAGCTCGGCAGCGCGCGGGGAGCGCATTCCGGAGGAGAATGCCGGAGATGCGCCCATTTCCGAAGTGGAGCCGGTGCGGGAAGCGGAGGAGGCATCATGAGAGCCCAATCCGGGTGGCGAGCTGCCCCGAGCGGAGGCGCCGGGCGATTGCTGCGCCGTGCCCAGCTGAGCGCAACACTCGGTTGCGTCGTCGTCGGAATAATCGGGGTGGCAGGGTGCCTGCTTGCCGGCCAGGGCGAGCACGCCTGCGCCGTGGGCTGGGCCACCCTTATTGCGCTGATACTCCAGGCGGTCACCTGGGCTAGTGCGGGCTACCTGCCCGGCGGGGCCGGATGGGCCCTGGGCGGCTACGCGGTCAAACTCGCGGTGGTCTTCGGGGGACTCGGGGCAATGCGAGCCCTCACGAGCGCGCCGGTGGGAACCGCGGCGCTGGCACTTGCCGGGCTCATTATCTGCGTGCTCGCGCTGCAATCCTGGGTGGTGCTGCGCGCCGATCTGCGCGCAGCCGCACCGTGAGTCCGGTTCACCTGGGGCGGTGCCGCGCGTACGCTTTCGGGACCAGGGCGCTAAGTCCTAGCTGTGCAGAGGCGGCAAGAGTAACGTAGACCACTGTTCACGGCGGCGAAGTTCAAGGCCGTGCGGTGATGACAATTGTGATTTCCACGCTAAGATAAGTTAGCAGTGCCGTTCAGGCGGGGTTCCCGCCGCGGAAAGATTCGATGGAGAGGGTGAGCGCATGGCAGTCGGTTCGTTCGCGAATCTGAGCATGCTCGGCCTGCCGATGGAGAACGACGGGTTCCACGCCCCGGGAGTTGAGGAATTCTTCCCCGCCCCCATCTTCTTCGCCGGCACGCCATTTGAGATGAATCGCGTGATGGTGATTCGTCTTCTTGCGGCTTTAGTTCTTCTGGTTTTCTGCGTTATCTACGCCAAGCGCGCCAAGCTCATTCCGGGCCGCGCGCAGGCCGCGTTGGAATCCTTGCTGGACTTCTCGCGGGTGCAGATCGGTGAAGAAATTCTTGAAGGGCAGGCACGGAAGTACCAGCCCCTGCTCGCTACCATTTTCCTCGGTACTCTCTTTATGAACCTGACCGGCGTCATCCCGGGCTTGCAGCTCGCGGGTACGTCGGTTATTGGTATGCCGCTCATTTACGCCGTGGTGGCGTACGTGGCCTTCATTATTGCGGGTATGAAAGAACGCGGGGCGGGTACCTTCTTCAAGGAACAGCTCTTCCCGCCCGGGGTGCCCTGGCCGATTTACATCATCATGACGCCCATTGAGTTGCTCTCTACTTTCATCATTCGGCCCGTCACACTGACGGTTCGTCTGTTGGCCAATATGCTTTCCGGGCACATGTTGCTCGTGCTTTGCTTCCTGGGTACCCACGCGCTCTACTTCTCCATGGGCGGGGGCCTCGGCATTGGCCTGGGTACGGTTACTCTGGTGGCCGGTATCCTCTTCACCGTCTTTGAACTTTTCGTGGCGTGCCTGCAGGCGTATATCTTCGCCCTGCTCACCGCCGCGTATATCCAACTTTCTATTTCCGCCCACTAAAACAACAAGAAAAGGACAATCCCATGACTGGATCTGCAGCAGTTCTCGCGACCATCGGTTACGGTCTCGCGGCCATCGGCCCCGGCATCGGCGTCGGCCTCATTGGTGCGAAGAACCAGGAAGCTACCGCACGCCAGCCCGAGATCCGTGGCTACCTGCGTGTCAATATGTTCCTGTCCATCGCCTTTACCGAAGCACTCGGCCTGATCGGCTTCGCCGCGGGCTTCGTGTTCGGAGCTTAAGCAATGTATCTCGCTGAAGAACACAGTGTTATTATTCCGGCCATCCCGGATCTGCTGTGGGGCACGGTATCTTTCCTCATCGTCGCCATCGCGGTGTATAAATTCGCCTGGCCTACGTTGACGAAGATGCTCGATGAGCGGCGGGAGAAAATCGAAGAAGGTTTGCTCGCTGCCGAGCGTGCCCGCGAGGAAGTGGCTCAGGAACGTGCCACTATCCAGTCCGAAAAGGATGCCGCGGTGCGCGAAGCCGCGGATATCCGCGCCCAGGCACAGTCCAATGCCTCCGATATTATCGAGCGTGCGCGCCGGGAAGCCGGTGAAGAAGCGCGGCGCATTTCCGCCGCGGCCCAGGTTCAGATTAAGGCTGATACCGATGCCGCCGCGCGGATTCTCCGCGCGGATCTGGGTACCATGGCTTCGCAGCTGGCCGGTCGTATCGTGGGTGAGCAGATTCGCCTCGATCCGAGTGTAAATCAGGGCGTTGTCGATTCGTTCCTCGATAATCTCGAGGAGCAGGTGCGAGCGGGGGCGTAATGCGGTCCACGAGTAAGCAATCCGCCGTCGCGGTCACCGCCGAGTGGGACGCGCTGCTTCAGGAACATCCCGGCCGGGAAATTGACTTGGCGCGCGAACTTTTCGCCGCTGCAGACGCCATCAATGCCTCTCCCTCCCTGCGTGGAGCCCTCGCGGATACCACCCGGGCTGGGGCGGCACGGGAAAGCCTGGCAGGTGCCATTTTCGCCGCCCACGTGAGCGCACCGGTTCTTACGGTGCTGCGCGCGGTAGCGGGGCGGACGTGGACGGAGGACGCTGATCTCGTCACGACCGTGGATACTCTCGGCGCACACGCCGTGCTGGTGCGGGCGCGTGGTGCCGGGGTGCTCTCCGGCGTCGAAGATGAGCTCTACCAGCTTATGCGTACCCTTAAAGAAACTCCCGAGCTACGCATCACGCTCTCCCGCGAGGAATACTCCGCGGAGGAACGCGCCGCGCTCTTTGATCGTGTGGTTCCGAATATCCAGGAGGAAACCCGGGTGCTCGCGCACCGCGCCCTCGCGCGAGTACGGGAGATGACCCTGGCCGCGTCACTCATGGAGTACGCGGCCCAGGCAGCTGAGTTGGGTGAAGTTTCCGGAGTATCGGTGCTGGTAGCCCAGCCGCTCACGGCAACGCAAGAAGAACGCCTCCAGCGCGCCCTGACCGCGATGTACGGAACCGAAGTTTCCATCCACGTCTCGGTAGATCCGGCTGTGGTGGGCGGTATGCGTATCCAGCACGGTTCGGATGTCATTGACGCGACGCTGCAGTCCAGAATTAAAGATGTACGCGATAAAGTCGCGGCCATGCCGGCGGCACCGGCGAGCAACAGGTAAGGAAAAAGAATGGCTGATCTGACAATCCAGCCCGAAGAGATTCGGGCAGCGCTCGATAACTTCGTGCGTAGCTACACGCCGGAGCAGTCCGAGAGTGAGCAAGTTGGTCACGTCACCATGACGGCGGACGGCATCGCCCGCGTGGCCGGCCTGCCCGGTGCGATGGCCAATGAACTTCTCGTTTTCGAGGATGGCACCCGCGGACTGGCGATGAACTTGGAAGAGCGGGAAATCGGCGTCGTGGTTCTCGGTGACTTCTCCAATATTGAAGAAGGCCAGGAAGTGCGCCGCACCGGTGAGGTGCTCTCCGTCCCGGTGGGCGACGGATACCTCGGCCGCACGGTGGACCCGCTCGGCAAGCCGATTGACGGCCTGGGCGAAATTGAAAATCTCAGCGGCCGGCGTGCCCTGGAGCTGCAGGCTCCCGGCGTAATGATGCGTAAGTCGGTGCACGAACCGCTAGAAACCGGTATCAAGGCGATTGACTCAATGACCCCGATCGGGCGCGGGCAGCGCCAGCTCATTATTGGAGACCGCCAGACAGGTAAAACCGCCCTCGCGATTGACACCATCCTCAACCAGCGCAAGAACTGGGAAACCGGGGATCCTTCCAAGCAGGTGCGCTGCATTTACGTGGCCATCGGCCAGAAGGGTTCCACCATCGCTTCGGTGCGCGGCACCCTGGCCCGCTACGGCGCGCTGGAGTACACCACCATCGTGGCTTCCCCGGCATCCGATCCCGCGGGCTTCAAATACCTGGCTCCCTACACCGGTTCGGCCATCGGCCAGCACTGGATGTACGAAGGCAAGCACGTGCTTATCGTCTTTGACGACCTGTCCAAGCAGGCCGAAGCCTACCGTGCCGTGTCCCTGCTGCTGCGCCGCCCGCCGGGGCGTGAAGCCTACCCGGGCGACGTTTTCTACCTGCATTCGCGCCTGCTGGAACGCTGCGCCAAGCTCTCCGATGAGCTGGGCGGGGGTTCTATGACCGGCCTTCCGATTGTGGAAACCAAGGCGAACGACGTGTCGGCTTATATTCCGACCAACGTTATTTCCATTACCGACGGCCAGATCTTCTTGCAGTCTGACCTCTTCAACTCCAATCAGCGCCCGGCCGTGGACGTGGGTATTTCGGTGTCCCGCGTGGGCGGCGACGCGCAGATCAAGGCCATGAAGAAGGTTGCCGGTACCCTGAAGATCACCCTGGCGCAGTACCGCTCCCAGGCGGCCTTCGCTATGTTCGCTTCCGATCTTGACCCTGCCACCCGCCAGCAGCTCACCCGCGGTGAGCGCCTCATGGAACTGCTTAAGCAGCCGCAGTACACCCCGTACCCCATTGAGGAACAGGTGGTCTCGGTGTGGGCCGGCTCGAAGGGATATCTCGATGATGTCCCGGTGGAGAAGGTACACGATTGGGAAGCCCGCATGCTCGACTACGTGCGTCACAACTCCTCGGTGCTGGAAACCATTGCCTCGACCGGTGAGATGGATAAGGATCTCGAAGCCGAACTGGAAGCCACGGTCAGTGCCTTCACGGAGTCCTACCGCACTGCCGAAAACCTGCCCGCGGGTGGGGAAGAGGATGTCCCGGCCGAGCAGGCCCGTGAAACTCTCGCGCGGCCGACGAAGGGTTAATCGATGGCCGGCGAACAGAGGATTTACAAGAGCAAAATTCGTGCGACGAGCACCCTGCAAAAGGTGTTCCGCGCGATGGAGCTCATTGCGGCCTCGCGTATCGGCTCGGCGCGCCGGGAAGCGCAGGAACTGGACCCTTACGCGCGGGCGGTAACCCGCGCGCTCGGGCTGGTGGGGCGCCACGATTTTGACGCCCAGCACCCGCTGATGCGCGAGCGTACCGATACCAATCGGGTGGCGGTGCTCGTGGTGACCTCCGATCGCGGCATGGCGGGAGCTTATTCCGCCAACGTGTTGCGCGAAGCGGAACGCACCGTGGAGAATCTGCGCGCCGAAGGTAAGGATCCGGTGCTCTACGTGACCGGGCGGCGCGGCCTGCAGTACTTCAAGTTCCGCGGGGTGAATATCGCCGGGGAGTGGAGTGGCACCTCGGATAAGCCCGATCCGGAGCAATCCGATGAAATCGCGCGCACCCTCCTCGAGGCTTTCACCGCTCCGCCGGACGAAGGCGGCGTCGCCGAAGTCCACGTGGTTTACACCCGTTTCGAATCGATGGTGAGCCAGGTGGTGCAGGTGCGCCATATGCTTCCGCTAGCCATTGTTGACTACGGGGAAGGCGATTTGGAGGATACCGGATCGGAATTCTCGGGCGGCGGCACGGAAGAAACCGAACCGCTTTACGATTTCGAACCCTCGGCACACGACGTTTTCGAAGCGCTTGTGCCCATGTATGTTCGCAAACGTATTTCCTCGATTCTTCTCATGGCGGCGGCTTCCGAACTCGCCTCGCGTCAGCAGGCGATGCACGCGGCTACCGATAACGCTGCTGAACTTATTGAGAAGTACACCCGGCTCGCCAATAACGCGCGCCAGGCTGAGATCACCACCGAGATCACTGAAATCGTCTCCGGTGCCGATGCCCTAAGTAACGGATAACGCGCTTCGTAACGGATAAGGAACACACTATGACTGCACAACTAGAGGAGCAGACCGCGGACCTGGCCACAACCGGCCGGATTACGCAGGTCATTGGCGCCGTCGTCGACGTCGAATTTCCGTCCGACGCGCTTCCCGATATCAATAACGCACTGAAAACCACGGCTACCCTCCCCGCCGGTGACGGAAGCGTCATCGAGCAGGAGATGGTCCTGGAAGTGGCCCAGCACCTGGGCGATAACGTGGTGCGCACCATCGCGATGAAACCGACGGATGGCCTGGTGCGCGGCGCCGTCGTTATCGATACCGGTGCCCCCATCACCGTTCCGGTCGGGGACGTTACCCGCGGGCACGTCTTCAACGTCGTGGGCGAACCGCTCAACGTTTCCCCCGATGAGATCGACGTGAAGGAACGCTGGTCGATTCACCGCCAGGCTCCCGCCTTCGATGAACTCGAGCCGGAAACCCAGATGTTCCAGACCGGCCTCAAGGTTATCGACCTGCTCACCCCGTACGTGCAGGGTGGCAAGATCGGCCTCTTCGGCGGCGCGGGCGTGGGTAAAACGGTGCTCATTCAGGAAATGATCCAGCGCGTGGCCCTCGACCACGATGGCGTTTCCGTATTCGCCGGGGTGGGCGAACGTACCCGTGAAGGTAACGACCTCATCCACGAAATGGACGAAGCCGGGGTGCTTGATAAGACGGCCCTCGTCTTCGGCCAGATGGACGAGCCGCCGGGGGTGCGCCTGCGCATCGCCCTGTCCGGCCTGACGATGGCGGAGTACTTCCGCGATGTCGCCAACCAGGACGTGCTGCTCTTCATCGATAACATCTTCCGCTTCACCCAGGCCGGTTCGGAAGTATCCACCCTGCTCGGGCGCATGCCTTCCGCGGTGGGCTACCAGCCCACCCTGGCTGATGAAATGGGTGCGCTCCAGGAACGTATTACCTCCACGCGCGGGCATTCCATTACCTCGCTACAGGCTATTTACGTTCCCGCGGACGATTACACCGACCCGGCACCGGCAACCACCTTCGCCCATCTGGATGCAACCACCGAACTCTCGCGTGATATTGCCTCCATGGGCATTTACCCGGCCGTGGATCCCCTCGCCTCAACCTCGCGTATTCTGGACCCGCAGATCGTGGGCCAGCAGCATTACGAGGTCGCGACCCGCGTCAAGGCGATCCTCCAGAAGAACCGCGAACTTCAGGACATCATCTCCATCCTCGGTGTGGATGAACTCTCCGAAGAAGACCGCCTGACCGTCGCCCGCGCGCGCCGGATCCAGCAGTTCCTCTCGCAGAATATGTACACCGCGGTGAAGTTCACCGGCGTGGAAGGCTCCACCGTTCCGGTTGCGGAAACCGTTGAAGCGTTCCGCCGTATTTGCGACGGCGAATACGACCACGTCCCCGAGCAGGCCTTCTTCAATATTGGCGGCATCGAGGATCTGGAACGCAAGTACCACGAACTGCGGAGCGAATAATGCTGGACGTTGAGATCGTTTCCCAGCGGGAGCTGGCGTGGCGCGGGAATGCCGAATCGGTGACCGCGCCCGGCACCGAAGGCTCGGTGGGTATCCTCACGGACCACACCCCGCTCGTTGCCCTCCTCACGGAAGGTAACGTCGAGGTGCGCGGCTGCGAGGACGGACGCGATCGCAGCTTCACGATGTCCGGCTCCGGCTTCCTCACGGTGACCGCCAACCAGGTCATCGTGGTGGCCGATTCGGTCAGCGAGCAGTCGGTCAACGGGCAGTAGGCGGAGAGCGCGAATGAGCTGGCAAAGCGTAGCACTGATCGTCGTGCTGGTTCTCCTCGCGCTCCTCATCTACTTCCTGGCGCGGGTCCGCTACCTCTTCAACCAGTGGGGCTCCTCCCAGGCCGCGGTGCGCCGCCAGCATCGCTGGCATACCGGGGTGGTGTTTTTCCGCACCGATGCGCTGGAGTGGTTCCGGGTGGCATCCTTATCCTGGCGCCCGGCGTTGCGCCTGGACCGGCGTTCCCTGAGCATCAACCTGGTTAAAGTGCGTGATGATATCGCCGCCGCCCGGGTGGGGGATGCTCATACAGAAATTGATATGGCCATGAGCTGCCAGGCGCATACCGCGCTGGTGGCGTGGGCGGATTCGGCCCCGCCCCGGGGAGATTGGGTGTTGTTCTAGATGCGCGTTGTTTTTGCTACCTGTTCGGTGGATTACTCCGGACGCCTGGACGCGCATCTCGAACCGGCCACCCGGCTCCTCATGGTCAAAGCCGATGGCTCCGTGCTAGTCCACGCGGATACCGGCTCCTATAAGCCCCTCAACTGGATGATGGGCCCCACGCTCTTCACCGAAGAAGAACCGAGCGCGGCGGAGCGCGAGGCGGGCGTGCGCACTATCTGGAATGTGGAGCACAAGAAAACCGACGACCGCCTGGTCATCCGCATTTACGAGGTCTTTTCTGATTACGAACAGGATCTCGGGGAAGATCCCGGGCTCGTCAAAGACGGCGTGGAAGCGCATCTGCAAAAACTGCTGGCCGAACAGGTGGAACGTATCGCCCCGCATGCCAGCTTGGTGCGCCGCGAGTACCCCACCGCCATCGGCCCGGTGGACCTCATGGTGCGCGACGGCGAGGGCGGCTATATCGCCGTCGAAATTAAACGCCGCGGGGAAATTGACGGGGTCGAACAGCTCACCCGCTACCTCGATTTGCTGCGCCGCGACCCCCTCCTCAATCCGCTCCGCGGCATTTTCGCGGCCCAGGAAATCAAACCGCAGGCCCGTGTGCTGGCCGAAGACCGCGGCATTGACTGTATGATCTTGAACTACGACGATATGCGTGGCATAGACCACCCGGAGGATCGACTGTTTTAGGACGGGATAATGGGGTTCTTATACGGCCGGGCAGCGTTGCCCGGCGGCGTGCGCGAATGCGATATCGCGTGGGACAACGGAGTTTTCACGCGGATAACGCCCAGCGAAACGCGAACACATACAACTACTAAGAACGACGACGCAGCTCCTGGCGGTGAGCTCCCGGACGGGTGGTTGATCCTGCCCGGGCTTGTCGATGAGCACTGCCACGGCGGGGGAGGAGCCTCCTTCCCGGATGCGGAGGATAGCGCGGAGGTAGCGCAGGCGGCCGGCGAGCACCTGGCCCACGGCACCACCTCCGTAGCCGCGGCCCTGACCACCCTGAGCGTGGAGCGTATGGAAGCCGGGGCGAGCCTCATGGCCGACGCGGTCGAGGATGGCACCCTGGCCGCGATCCTTATCGAGGGCCCTTTCCTTTCCAGCGAGCGGGCCGGGGCTCAGAACCCGGCCTACCTGGAAGCTCCGAGCGTAGAGATCGCCACCCGGCTCCTCGATGCGGCCCGCGGGCACGCCTGGGGGATGACGCTCGCCCCCGAACTTTCGGGGGCGAGCGAGGTGGTGGACCTCCTGCTCGAGCGCGGTGTGGTGCCTACCTGGGGGCATACCCACGCGGAGGCCGGCCCGGCGCGTGAGCTTCAGGAACGGGCGGTGGCGGGCGGGGCCATCCCGGTGGCCACCCACCTGTTTAATGCCATGCGCGAATTGCGTCACCGCGCGCCCGGCCCGGTGGCCGAGTATTTAGCTGCCGCGCGCCGCGGCAGCTGCGTCGTCGAACTTATCGGAGACGGCGTTCATATTAGCTCTGAGCTGGTGCGCAACGTGGTCGAAATCGTGGGCCCGGAAAATATCGCGCTCATTACCGACGCGATGGCGGCGGCCGGCATGGCGGATGGCACCTATGAGCTGGGCGGGCTGCGCGTGCACGTGACCGACGGGCAGGCGCGGCTACGCGGGGGCAATCTCGCGGGCGGTACCTCGCATCTTCTTGATATTGTGCGCACCGTGGTCGGTGCGGGGGTTGAGTTGAACGACGCCGTCACCATGGCGAGCGCCACTCCGGCCCGCGTGATGGGCTTGGATGATCGCGGGGCGCTCGAAGTGGGCAAACGCGCGGATCTGCTGGTGGTGGATGAGGAGCTGCGCCCGCGGCGGGTCTACCGCGCTGGGAAGCTGGTCGCGCAGGACGGCAAGCTGGTGGCATAGCGGGCGTGCGCATCTGTAGTGCAGTGTGCGCATGCATAGTCCGGCGCGTGCATAGGTAGCTTGGCGGCCGCGGCGTCGCACGGCGTGCTAGTGGACTCCGCGCGCCAAGCGGCTACCATGGAAGAATGCGCCGGTCGAAAAAGTACTCCCGTCCCGTTCGCCCGCTGAATATCAGCGCGGCGATGGGTGGGCTGCGCTATGAGAACGGCCGCGATGGCGCCACCTACAAGGTGCGGCGCATCGCCAGCGCCGCGAAGGACTACGTGTGCCCGGGCTGCGGCGGGATTATCCGGATTGGTGAACCCAATATTGTGGCGTGGACGGAGGACACCATTTGGGGCGCCCAAGCTGGGGTGGATGCGCGCCGCCACTGGCATCCGGGCTGCTGGCAGCACCGCGGCCGCGCCTAACCGGATTCCCATTGTGTGACCGGCGCAAGTAGTTTTATATTTGCTTTATGGCCATGACCGAGACTCAGGTGAGCACCCGGGAATTACGCGAAAATCTTTCTCAGATTCTTGAAGAAACTACCCGAGATGGAAAGCGCTTCATCATCGCGCACGAAGGTAAAGCTGTTGCCGCTCTCGTCACCATGGACGATCTTCACGCCTTGGAGGAATTCGAGATGGCTCAGGATATCGCTGCCTACGAGCATGCCAAGCGTACTGATGACGGTGTGCGCATGACCCTGGAAGATTTCAAGATCGGTCTCGAGGAAGAGCACTAAAGAAGCCCACCGAGGAACGCCAGGGCCGCCGTACCCGGGTTAAGTTCCGGGAACGGCGTTACAATCGCAGTATGAAACTTGCCACACATATTCACGAAGGTGCGGGTACCCCGCTTGTTCTGCTCCACGCTATGCCGATGACGTCCCGGATGTGGGAGGGCATGCGCGCTGAGCTTTTGGATCTGCACACGATTGCTATTGATGCCCCCGGTTTCGGGGACTCACCTTCCGGTTCTGAGGTCGACGACGCCGCGGGCGCCACCACGCCACATATCAATTCCTACCTGACCGCCCTCGAAGAAACTTTGGCGGAATACGACTCCATCGTGCTCGCCGGAATTTCCATGGGTGCTACCGTCACGGCTGCTTATGCGCTGCGCAATCCCCAGCAGATCGCTGGGCTGGCGCTGCTGGACGGCTCGATTCTGGGGCCGGAACCCTCGCCCTCCCCGCGAGAAAAGGCCATCGAGAAGCTCGCCTCGGGCCAGAGCTGGGACGTGCTGGCTGGCTGGGTGGATACCATGCTGAGCTCGGCGGCCAGCCCGGAACTCAAGGAGAAGGTTGCCGCCTATTTCAAGACGGTAGATGCCGGGGCTTTCTCCTGGTTGCAGCAGATGATGCTGACCCGCCCGGATACTCGCGGGGTTATGGAGCTGGATGTTCCCATCCTGCTGCTGCGCGGGGTGGATGATCCGAATGCCAAGCACGAAGAATTCGCCCAGCTGCACGAGGTACGCCCGGACCAACCGTTCGTGGAACTTGAGGGTGCCAGCCACTTCTCCGCGGTGGAAAAGCCGCACGAGGTCGCTACCGCGCTGCGCCAGCTCTACGAGGCGGCTACCCGCTAGCCGCTGAAGCGCTCGCGCTAACTGTACTTGAGGGCGTGGCTGGGAGACACGAAAAGTGCTCCGGCCACGCCCTCAAACTATGTCGGCAGGTGCTATGTGGCACGGCTGCACTTCGCGTGAGCTGTGTTTTAGCCCTGAGAGGCCACCATCGTGAGATTAGGGAATCACACGACTCTCAAGAGTCATATGAGTCTCGGCGGGGGCACGAGGTGTTTTCAGAGCTGTAGTGCATATGTCGTACATGCGAAGTACACCTCGGAAAAAACACCCCTGCCCCGGCTCGTGAGAAGACACTACCGGTTGTCAGTGGAATCTCCGTTTTCTTCCCCGGCATCAGATTCCACGGCCGCGGGGGAGTGATCTCCTGCCTGTTCTCCGGCCTGTGCCTCGCCCGCGGAAGGTGCGTCCGTTACGGAAGATTCGCCAGCCCGGGCATCCTGATCGCCAGCCTGACCGGCTTCAGCCGCCTCCGCGGCGGTGCGTTCCTCGGCGCTGCCCACGATTTCATCCAGGGCCAGCGGGATATTCGAGGTGGCCAGCATGGTGCGCATATCCTCCAGGTAGGAGGTGAGGGTGCGCCGCTGCTCCTCCAGGCCCGCCACGTGGGCATCGGCCTGGCGCTGCGATTCCTCGGCGGCCTCGCGCGCTTCCCGCCGCATCCGCTCGGCATCTTCACGCGCCGCGCTCACCAATTCCCGGGCCTCGGTCTGGGCGGCGCTCAGCGCCGCACTCGCCTCAGCTTCCGAGGATGAAGTCAGGGCATTAGCCCGCTTTGTGGCTTCCGCCAGGCGGCGTTCCGCACTGGCGGCCCGAGCCTCGGCGTCGTCGACAAACTTCGCCATGGCCGTACGCGATTCTTCATCGGAACGCGCGCGGGCCGCGGCCGAATCCGCACGCAACTGCGCAACCTCGCGTTCGGCCTCCGCGCGGATCTTCGCGACCTCGGCCTCCGCCTCGCTACGCAAACGCGCCACCTCAGTTTCCGCCTCGGTGCGCAAGTGCGTGACCTCTTCTTCGGCCCGGGTGCGCGCCTGCGCCAATTCCTGGGCGAGGGCCGCGCGCCGCTCCTCTTCCTCATGGGTGAGCCGGGTATTCAGCTCGGCCTCATCGTGGCGCATTTTCGCCTCCAAACGCTCAGCTTCGCGCTGGGCTGAGGTCACCAACTCCTCGGCGGTGCGCCGCGAAGTAGTAGTCAATTCGGTAGCTTCCGCCTCGGCACGCTGGCGCACCTGCGCCGCCTCGGTACGTGAAGAATCCAAAGTTTCCTGGGCTTCTTTTTCCGCAGCGGAGGTGAGATTTTCCGCCTGGGAGCGCGCCCGGGAAACCAGCAACTCCGCATCGGAATTCGCCCGGCTCATCACATCCATCGCCTGCTGTTCCGCCCCGCGCAACAACCGCTCCACCCGGGTGCCCAGCCCCGAATAGGACGGGCGCTCATCCTCGCGCAAACGGCTGTGCAGCTCGGTGAGCTCCCCGGACATGCGCAGCACCTGCGCATCCAAACCCGCTACTCGCGACCGAGCTTCGGCGAGCGCATCCGCCAGCTGGTGAATGCGTTCATCGACCTGAGCTTTGTCGTAACCCCTGCGTACTGTTGGAAACAGTTCAAAATCCGCCATAACACCCTCTCCGCGCGCTGCTGGATAGAAATTGCTGCCCTAAGCCTACCGGTCAGCGCACCCGGTGGGGGTAGTGCTGGGCGGGTGGTGAACGTTGTGGAGCTCGCCACCATCACCCGCACCAGAGTTTTATAACGGTTAGATAACGGTTAGGCTTTTCTCTAAGCCTAAAAGCGCGGCCGTGCGCCGAAAAATTCCGCCACCGAGCAGGTCACGCGGTAGTTTTAATGTAGGCATGTGTTGTCGATGGTCTTTCGCCGGTGCGGTCGTACCGGGCCGCGAACCGCAGTGAGAAGGGGAATGATGAAGAAGAACGGAGGAGTCGGTCTCGCGCTCGCGGGCCTGGCGATCCTGGTGGTGGGCATTTTGCTCGGCACCGTGTGGAAGCCGGTCTCGAGCGTCTCCGCCACCGTGGCGCCGGAGGGGAAAGGCGTGCTCGTCACGGCCCCCGGCGTCCTGGATATGGGCGGGACCGACGTGGACGTATCTGTCTCCGGCCCGGCGCAGGACACCATTTCCGTGGGCGCCGGCTTTTCCGGTGACGTGCTCGCGTACGCGGAAGGCGTGCCCGGCGCCACCATTACCGGTATGAACGACGACGCCGCACTGACGCTGACCACCTCCCAAGGGGAAGCGGACCCGGGCAAGGTCCTCGCCTCGGATATGTGGTTCTCCAAGGAAGAAGCCAAGGGGAAGGTGGAATTCACCTACACCGTGACCTCCCCGGGAGCCGAATCCCTCATTATGCAGACGTCTTCCGGGGCACTCCCGCAGGTGGAACTCACCTGGGCGCTGCCCGGCGGGCGGAACTGGTCCCTCCCGGTGAGCTTGCTCGGGCTTATCGTGGGGATTATCGGGGTGGTGCTGCTCATGACCGCCACCAAGGATCAGCGCACCTTTGCCGCAAAGGTGCGGGCCGGCAAGGACGAACGTGTCTCGCGTGCCAAGCGGGCCGCGGATGAAACAACCATTATGCCGGCGGTGAGCGCGGGAATTGGCGGTGCGGCTGGTCAGTCTGCCGCGGGTGACCGGGTTACGGCAACAGGCGGGGCTCTGGGCGCGGGTATCCTCATGGAAAGCCCGCGCGCTCAGGAATTGCGCGAACGCCCCCTCGATCCGGCTGACCGCATTGAGCTTGCTGTTCCGGAGGAAGAAGTTCCGGAAGAAGCTGCTCCGGAAGAAGCGCCCGCTGAAGAACCGGCGCAGCAGCCCAGCGAAGCGGAAACTGAAGAACCTGCGGCCGAAGAAGCATCCGCCGAAGAACCAGCGGCCGAAGAAGCAGCGGCCACGCTCCCCGGCCCGGATGAGGAACCCGGCTACCGTGGCTCGCGTGCCGAATGGCAGGCCGCGGCTGATTCTGGCATTCTCCCCGCCATCCAGATGAAGGACGGCGTGCCCGTCAAGCCCGCGGAGCTCAGCGATGCAGACCGCGCGGAAACTTCCGGCGCCACCGGCAGCGATAGCGATACCGCCGCGGAATCCGATCCGCAAAGCTGGTGGAGCATCTGGGGTCAAAACCAGCCCCGCACGGCCGCCGGCGCGCCTAGCTCCGCGCAGGCCGCGCAGCCCGGCGAACCCGCAGCGCTCGGCGCATCCGAGTCCGAACAGCCCGGCGAACCCAAGCAGCCCACACAGAACGACGACGAGGAAGGAACGACCCATGCGTAAGGCCCTGGCCACCCTCGCGGCACTGGCATTACTGGGCGGTTGCTCAGCGAGCGCCGTCGTCCTGGAACCTACCCCGGCTCCGGCGAGCCCGCGTGCCGCGCTCTCCGATAAACACTTCACCGAGCGGGTTGCCCCCGCGATTTTCGAGCAGCTGACCAAGGCGGACGCCGCCGCCAGCCCCGAAGAATTCAGCGGGCGCGGCTCCGGCCCCTTCAGCGTGGAACGCAGCGCCCACTACGCACTCAAGCGCATTCTGGCCGATAGCTACGATATGCCCGCGCTGTCCACCACCATCGATTCGGTGGCGATTTCCGGGGCGGAAGGCTTTCCGCGCAGTGCGCTCGCGGTGGTCAATTGGCCGGCGAATACCACCTCGCAGGGCCTCAATGTTTTCACCCAGGGCGCGGCCCGGGAAAACTGGGCGCTGTGGGCGGCCATGGATATTCTGCCCGGCAGCGTGATCCCGGAGATCCCCGCCGGCCCGGCCGGTGCGCAGCGGGTGGCCGCGGATAACGGCGAAGGCGCGGTGGCGTCCCCTCAGGCTGCTCACGATGGCTATATTGGCACGCTCAACGCCAGCGGAAGCGCCCTTAGCTACGGCTCGGATGCGGACCCGGCCGCCCCGGACGCGGTGCGCACTCAGCTCTCCCAAACTTACGATTCCCTGGCCGGCGCGGTGCAAGGCGTGGGCGCGGTCAGCCAGGCTTTCGGCCCGGCCCAGACCACCCCGGAAAGCTTCCGCGCCAGCGACGGCGGCATCCTCACCGTCTTCCAGGTCAATCAGGCCCTCGAAATCCGCCACACCGCCCAGGGTGGCTCCATCAAAGTTACCGACGCGAAAATCGCGGGGCTGGCCACCGGCCAAGCCAATACTGAGGTCACGGTCCAGGGGAGCATGCGCCTCAACTATTCCTTCACGGTGGCCCTGAAAATCCCGGCGGCGGGCGCCACAAACACAACGATCACCACGGTAGCGGCATCGAAACCGGTGCTCACCTCGGTGCAGAACGGAGGCTAATATGGCAGATATGTCCATGCGCGGCCCGGTCGATTTAGCGGCCCTGGCAGCGGCGAAAAAGCAGGAAAACGCGGCACCCGTGCCCGGCGCCTACCTCACCACACTCACCGCGGCAGGCCTCAACGCCGAAGTGCAGCTTTCCGCGCAGGTTCCTGTTATCGTGCTTTTTGTGGCCGACGGCGCGGCCGGCGAGCTGGGCACCACCCTGGAAGCCGAAGCGCGCCGGCGCGACGGCCAGATCCGTATCGCGGTGGTGAACGCCAGCACCGAAGCGGAACTCGTTCAGGCCTTTGGCGTGCGGACCATCCCCATGGGTATCGCGCTCGTGGGCGGCCAACCCGTCCCACTTTTCCAGGGCGCACCCACCACCGCGCAGCTCACCGAGCTCGTGAACCAGCTGCTCGCCGCAGCTAACCGCGCCGGCGTGGCCGGCCGCGTGAGCGGGAAAGCCGATGAAGCGGGCGAAGCCCCCGTCAATCCCCATCACCTGGCCGCCCTCGAAGCACTCGACCGGGGAGACCTCGACGCTGCGGAAGCCGAATTTGAAGCGCTCGCGGCAGAAGACCCGAATAGCGAGGTAGCGCAGGTGGGCCGCGCCCAGGTGCGCCTGCTGCGCTCAACCCGCGGGCAGGACCCGCAGGCCGTCATGGCCGCGGCGGATGCCGGCGGCCCGGGCGATGCGGCGGCGCAGATCGCCGCCGCCGATATTGAGGTGGCCGCCGGCCGCCCCGATCTGGGATTCACTCGGCTGATCAACGCCATTAAGGTCACCAGCGGGGATGCACGCGAAGAGCTGCGCACCCACCTGCTCGAACTCTTCACCGCGGTGGGAGCCGATACGGAGGTAGTGCGTAGCGCTCGCCGTGACCTCGCCTCCGCGCTGTTCTAAGGTCTTCTCAAACGGGCGCGGGCCATAGGCTGGCGTAAGTTTT
This sequence comes from Actinotignum urematis, assembly GCF_051264595.1. NCBI lineage: Bacteria > Bacillati > Actinomycetota > Actinomycetes > Actinomycetales > Actinomycetaceae > Actinotignum > Actinotignum urematis. The sequence goes on from NZ_JBOZBG010000011.1 coordinate 62,766, forward strand.
CTAGCGGTACAAGACAACGAGGCGCCCGAACCCTTACGGTTTGGGCGCCTCGTGCTGTGCCGGCTTATGTCAGAACGGCCTATTCCAGCTCGGCTACTCGACCGGCACCAGCCAGACGGTGGTATCCGCCGGGATCATCTCCCCTTCGCCCAAGGCGCTGGCGGCTGGATCCGAGGCCAGCAGGACCCGCCAACCGGAGGGCAGCGGTGCGGCGTCGTCGAATACCGTAAGCATGAGCACGGGTGGACGCTGCGCATGCGCGGCCCGGTTGGTGTTTGCGGCGCGATTGACATAGGCGAGCACGCCGGCGCCGTAATCATCGCAGACGTCCTCGAGGGATCCCACCCCGAGCTCCAGCTCATCGCGCAGGCGCAGCATGGTGCGGAAGAAATGCAGCGGGGAATGCGGGTCGGCCCCCTGCACGTCCACCGTGTAACGCGCCCAATCCGCGCCCTGGGGGAGCCAGGTGGCGCCGTCCGGGGAGAAACCAAAACCGGGGCGATCCGATTCCCAGGGGAGGGGGACCCGGCAGCCATCCCGGCCCAGCTCCTTGCCGTGGGTGCGGGCGAAGGTGGGATCTTCGCGCACTTCGTCCGGCAGCGAGGTATGTTCGGGAAGATTACGTTCCTCGCCCTGGTAGATGTAATAGACCCCCGGCAGGCCGGCGGTGAGCTGATGCCAGGCCAGGGCGCGGCGGGCCCCCAGTTCGCGGTCCGGTTGCGGATCATTCGCACCGATGCCGTTCGCCCCGCGGGAGGTATCCCGGTAGCCGAGGCGCGAGCACACCCGCACGCCGTCGTGATTCGAGAGCACCCAGGTGGTGGGCGCACCCACCCGATCCGATTGGCGCAGCGACTGCACGATAATCTCGCGCAGCGCCTCGCGCTCGAAAGGCGCGGCTAAATAAATGAAGTTGAAAGCCTGGTTCATTTCATCGGGGCGGATATAGCGGGCCAGCCGCTCCTCGGTATCCGCCCAGGCCTCCGCTACCAGGATGCGCTCGGGGGAGTACTCATCCAGGACCGCGCGCCACTCGCGGTAAATCTCATGGACCTCATCGCGGTCAAAGAAGGGCGCCGGCTCGGGTTTCTCCGTCACCCCGGCCATTTCCACCGCCCCGGACCAATCGGGAAGCGCGGGATCTTTCATGAGCCCGTGGGCCACATCCACCCGGAAGCCATCGGCGCCCCGATCCAACCAGAAACGCAGCGTCTCCAAGAATTCGGCACGCACCGCCGGGTTGTGCCAATTGAGATCGGGCTGCGAGCGGTCAAAAAGATGCAGGTAGTAGAGGTCTTCCTCCGCGGCCGGGGTACCGGCGGCGAAGGGAAGGTCCCGCACCCGTGACCAGGCCGGCCCGCCGAACACCGAGCGCCAATTGGTGGGAGGCTCACTGCCCCCGTTCTTCCCCTCGCGGAACCAGAACAGCTCCCGTTCGGGGGAGCCGGGGCCGGCCGCCACCGCGCGCCGGAAAAGCTCGTGATCCCAGGAAGTGTGGTTAGGGACAATATCGACGATGATGCGCAGTCCGGCTTCGTGCGCGGCCTCAATAAGATGCTCGGCATCTTTCAGGGTGCCGAAGCGCGGATCAACATCGCGGTAATCGGACACATCGTAACCGGCATCGAATTGCGGGGAGCGGTAGAAAGGCGAAAGCCACACCGCATCAATTCCCAAATCTGCCAGGTAGCCCAGTCGGCTCTCGATGCCGCGCAGGTCCCCGAGCGGCCCGCCCGAGGACGCGAAGGAACGCGGGTAAATCTGGTAAATAACGGCGTCGCGCCACCAGTTTTCGCGCTCGGAAGCAGGGTGGAGGAGCATAGCGGTGTCCTTTCAGTTAGAGGTGGAGGAGGGCGCGGGTGCGCCGGGTTGCGCGGGCGCGCTAATGTGCGCGGGCGCCGCAAGGGGCGCACCCGCGGTGGTGGAACGCACCAGCAATTCGGCCGGGAAGCTCATCGAGGCCCCCGCCTTCGTGCGCTGTGCCGGTGCAAAATCTTCCATGGCGGCCCGCAGGGTAGCGCAGGCCGCGTGGGCGATGGCCGCCACCGGCTGGCGCAGGGTCGTGAGCGCCGGGCGCATAAATCGAATGAGCGGCGAATCGTCAAAACCAACAATCGACACATCCTCGGGCACCCGCACCCCGCGCCGCTCCAGGGCATCAATCGCGCCGAGCGCCATGATGTCTGAGCCGAACACCATGGCCGTGCAGCCGCGCGCCAGTAGGGCTTCGGCCGCTCGCGCCCCGCCGTGAGCCGTGAAAAAAGTTTCTGCAACAATCACATCGGCGCCGGGCAGCATCTGGGAGATCGCCTCGCCAAAGCCCTGTTCTTTACGCTGGCCGGGAATATAGCGGCGCTGCCCGATACCCAAACCGATGCGGCTGTGCCCGAGCCCGGCCAGGAGTCGCACCGCCTGCCGCATTGATTCGGCGTCGTCGGTAGAAAAATCAGGGGCCGGAACCCGCGGATTCGCGCCGTTAATCGTGACGAAGGGGAGGCGTTCGGCCAGCCGCACGTACCGCTCCGGCGAGGCCTTGGAATCCGCGTGCATCCCCGATACAAAAACCAGCCCGCATACCTCGCGGGCGGTGAGCGAAGCGACCGCTTCGTCCTCGGTGAGGGCGCCGGGCGCCTGGGTGGCCAGGGTGGTGGTGTACCCGGCGGCGGTGAATTCGCGTTCGAGCTCCTGGTAGAACACCGGGAAAATGGGGTTGGTCAGTTCGGGGAGCAGCAGACCCACGGTTCCGCTCGCCTCGCTCAGGCGCGGCGGGCGCTCGTAGCCGAGCATATCGAGGGCCGCCAGCACCGCGGTGCGGGTTTCCTCGCTGACATTGCCCTTCTGGTTAATCACGCGCGATACGGTCGCCACAGACACCCCCGCGTGGGTGGCAACATCTTGCATGCGAATTTTACTCATGGGTACCGAGACGTCCTTGTGCTGGTCGGCGCGGTGCGCGCCGTCGTGCAACATCGTACTGAGGCTTTTCTGAAAACTCCAGCGGTGCGGTGTGCGGCTGGATGTGCGGAGCGGTGGAAACGTCCCGCCGCACTTCTGTTTCTGCCCCGTCACGGTACAGCACGACGACGCAGCTCCCCGCCCGCCGCCACTCCAACCGTGAAAGTATTTCTGAAAACAGCGCGGCCTACAAAGCCCGTAAAACCGCGGAAAATCCCACATCGGCCGCCTTCTGATATGTAAAGGCGTAAAAAAGACTGCAAAAAGGGGTGAAAATTACCGAATGATGCGCTACCCTCAGAGATAGCGGGGAGCGTGATGGTGCGATCCCGCGTAGCGAAGAATCAACGCAAGGAGTAAAGATGCGACGGAGCATAAGCGCGATGGCCGCGGTATCCGCGCTGGCGTTTGTTTTAGGCGCCTGCGGTGGCAACGGCGGTTCGGCTGATAAGAGCGAAGCACCTGCCGGAGCCACCTCGGCAGCACCGGCAGCCGGCGGCGGGGCCACCATTACGGTGTGGACGGATTCCAACCGCCAGCCGGCCCTGGAAAGCGCCGCGAAGAAATTCGAATCGGAAACCGGCAACCACGTGGAGCTCGTGGTCAAGGAATTCGGGGATGTGCGCGCGGAGTTCCTCACCCAGGTCTCCAACGGTCAGGGCCCGGATATCACCGTAGGTGCCAATGATTGGCTCGGTGAGTTCGTGGCGAACGGCGTCGTCGCCCCTATTGAATTAGGCGATAAGGCGAAGGACTTCAATGACGTGGCCACCACGGCCTTCTCCACCGGCGGGAACCTGTACGGCCTGCCCTACGCGCTGGAGAACCTCGCGCTCATTCGCAATACCGCGCTGGCGGATTCCACCCCGGCCACCTTCGATGAGATGATCGCCAAGGGCAAGGAAGCTGGCGTGAAGTACCCCTTCCTCATCCAGACCACTGACAAGGGCGATCCCTACACCTACTATCCCTTCCAGCAGTCCTTCGGGGCGCCCGTTTTTGAAACGAATGCGGACGGTTCCACCTCCAAGAACCTCGGCATGGGCGGAGCGAACGGTGAAGCTTTCGCCACCTGGCTGAGTGAGCAGGGCAAGGCCGGCGTTTTCGAAACCGCGATGACCTACGATATTGCGGTTGATGCGTTCAAGAAGGGTGAATCGCCCTATATCCTGGGCGGCCCGTGGATGATTGAGGACTTCCGCAGCGCCGGCCTCAAGGTCGCGGTGGAGCCGATTCCGGCGCCCGGCCCCAAGGCGGCCACCCCGCTCGTGGGCGTGCAGGGCTTCTATGTTTCCGCGCAGTCCAAGAACCAGATTGTGGCTAACCAGTTCCTCGTTGATTACATGGCCACCCCGGAGGTGCAGCTGGATATTTACAAGGCCGGCAACCGCCTCCCGGCGCTGACCGCCGCGGCGCAGGAAGCCCAGAAGGACGAAGTCACCGCAGGCTTCGCCAAGGCTGCCGAAGGCGCCCAGCCGATGCCCACCATCCCCGAAATGGGTGCGGTGTGGGTGCCCTGGGGCGTCACCGAAGCTCAAATTATTGACGGCGCCGAACCGGTGGCCGCATGGCAGAGCCTCATCCAGAATCTGCAGGCAGAACTAGCCAAGTAAGCTGCGAACGCGAGGGTGGCTCGGAGGTTTCCGGGTCACCCTCGCGTCAGCGAAGAGGTAAGTCATGAGTACGGAAACGGAGAACCGGGCCGGGCGCCGCGCCGAGAAGAAAATCCCGGTGGTGGGAAGCTCGCACGCGCGCACCTGGTCGGTTGGTTTTATTATCAAGCTGGTCCTCATGGCGCTGGTGAATGCGCTGGGGATCTACATTATCGCGGCGGCGTTCAACGAAGGATCGTGGATCCTGGTGGCCGTCTTCACGGTGCTGCTCGCCATCGTGGATTACGTGTATTTCTCGCGGAAGCACCTGGCCCCCAAGTACCTCACGCCGGGGCTGGTTTTCCTCGCGATTTTCCAGGTGTTCGTTATTCTCTACACCGGCTACATCGCGTTCACCAACTACGGCGACCGCCATATGCTCACCAAAGAACGCGCCACCGAGGCACTGCTGCTCACCTCCACCCAGCGGGTTGAAGGTAGCGCGCAGTACCCCCTCGCGGTCGTGGACGCCGGTGGGGAACTCGGCTTCGCTATTGTGAACGACGACGGCGCAGTGCTCGTGGGCACCGAGGAAGCTCCCTTCGTACCCGCGAAAAATGCCCAGGTCAATGGCAAGCGCATCACCGAGGTACCCGGCTATGAGATTCTCACGCCCGCCCAGATCGGGGCGCGCCAGGCGGAGATCACCGCGCTGCGCGTTCCCATGAGCGAGGACCCGGGAGATGGATTTATTGGAACCCAAACAGCCACAACCGGCTTTGTTTTCCAATCAACCCTCAAGCACGATGCGGCGGCCGATACCCTCACGGATATCACCACCGGCAAGGTCTATCACGCTGATTCCAGCGATGGCTTCTACCGGGCCGACGACGGTGAAACTCTCAATACCGGTTGGCGGGTGACGGTTGGCTTTAAGAACTTCGCCGATGCCTTCGGGGATGCCCGCTACGCCAGCCCCTTCCTCAAGGTGCTGGTGTGGACGTTCGCTTTCGCCTTCCTCTCGGTGGCGACCACCTTCCTGCTGGGCATGTTCTTTGCGCTGGTCATGAATGATGAGCGGATGCGCGGGCGCAAAATCTACCGCACGATTATGCTGCTGCCCTACGCGTTCCCCTCCTTTATGACGGCTTTCCTCTTCGCCGGCATGCTCAACCCGAAGTACGGGTTCTTCAACCAAGTGCTTTTCGGGGGTGCGGAAATCGGGTGGCTCACCGATCCGTGGCTGGCCAAGCTATCCGTGATCCTGGTGAATTTGTGGATGGGCTTCCCCTACATGTTCCTCATCTGCACCGGGGCGCTGCAATCTATCCCGTCCGAACTCAACGAGGCGGCGGAGATTGACGGCGCGGGCGGATTCAAGCGGTGGCGGTATATCACCCTGCCGCAGCTCATGATCCAGGTGACCCCGTTGCTCATCTCCTCCTTCGCCTTCAACTTCAATAACTTCAACCTCATCTACATGCTTACCCGCGGCGGCCCGCAATTCGCGGACGCCTCGGTGCCGGTGGGGTCCACGGACATCCTCATTTCGATGGTGTACCAGATTTCCGGGCTGTCGGGCGCGGCAACGAAGAACTACGGGTTGGCTTCGGCCATGTCCATCCTCATCTTCGTTATCGTCGGCACGATTTCCCTCATCAGCTTCCGGCGCTCGCGTTCAATTGAGGGGGCACAGTAATGGCAAGCGAATCTACAGTCATGGCGGTTCCCATGATCGAGGAAAAGATCAGCTATAAGGAACGCCATCACAATAAGGTGAGTTTCGGGCGCTGGTTTTCCCAGGTGGGCTTCCGGCACCTGGTCGGGCTTTTCGCCGTCGTCTATTCGGCCTTCCCGATTATCTACGTGCTCTCCGCGGCCCTCAACCCGAATACCAAAACAACGCTGACCTCGGCGAACTCCCTCTTCTCGGAGATCTCCACCCAGAACTTCGCCCAGCTAGGAACCTCGACGATGTTCTGGCGCTGGTTCGCCAATACCCTGGAGATCGGCATTTTCTCCGCGCTGGGGGCGGTGCTCATGGGCGCGGCCGCGGCTTACGCATTTTCGCGTTTCCGCTTCCGGGGGCGCAAGGGCGGGCTGCTGGCCCTCATGGTCATCCAGATGTTCCCGCAGCTGCTGGCCTTCGTGGCAATCTTCTTGCTGCTCAGCCAGCTGGGTGAGATCGTGCCGGTGCTTGGCCTGGACTCCAAGCTCTCCCTGATCTGCGTGTACCTGGGCGGGGCTTTGGGTGCCAATACCTTCCTCATGTACGGTACCTTCAACTCCATTCCGATGGAGCTGGACGAAGCCGCGAAGATTGACGGCGCTAGCCATTCGCAGGTCTATTGGACCATCGTGCTCCCGCTGGTGACCCCGATCCTTGCGGTGGTGGGGCTGCTGGCCTTCATCGGAGCCTTCAACGATTTCATCCTGGCCTCCACGATCCTCTCCAAAGAAGAGAATTGGACCCTGGCCATCGGCATGAATATTTGGGTGGGCGGCAATGAGAAGCAGTGGGGCTGGTTCACAGCCGGCGCGGTCATCTCCGCACTCCCGATTCTGCTTCTCTTCCTCTTCCTGCAGCGCTACATCGTTTCGGGACTGACCGGTGGGTCGGTGAAGGGGTAGCCCGGCTGCCCCCGAAATTGGGCCAAAATGGTGCGTGGATTTGCACTTTGCTTTGTGTGTAGGCAAAGGCGTGGGCCCGGTGGTCGAGTAGTCGATCACCGGGCCCACTGTTGCGCCGCTGCCAGGCGCCACCGCGAAGGAGCTAAGACGCGGCACGCGCTCTGAGGCGGCTGTTTTAGGAGGTGCCTCTATAAGGCGACCGCTTTAGGCGGCTGCGGCTGCCTCGGATTCCTCCGCTTCGGCCTCGCG
>NZ_JBOZBG010000012.1:0-68274 GCF_051264595.1 Actinotignum urematis
CCTCAATAAGGCCGACTTTTCGTTGCTATGGCGGGGCAAACCCCGGATATAAGACCCACCATTTGTCTATTAACCCTCCGGCACCCTTTTTCCTACCACTCGTCACTTTTCCGCCACTTTTCTACCGCTGCGTGGGGTTAATAGACAAAAGGGGCTGCGGGCGGGGCTGCGTGGCGTTGGTTTGGATTCGGTCCGGAACCGTATGAACCGTGCGCAGAAACAAAGTGTGCGCAAGAGTACCGTTTCAGGGTAATTTCGTGTCTCTTATGCACATCCTGTGGGAGGCGATGTCCCGGACTCACACTTTGCCTCGCCGACCCGCGGCTCCGGCGAGGAAGGTATATTTTTCCGGGATGTACTTCGCATGTACGACATATGAAGTACAGCTCTGAAAACAGATACCCCCTCCCCAGGTGCTGGTGTGACTATTGAAGTTCGTGAGGCCCGTGAGGCTCTCAAGTGAAGCCCGCCGCGTCTGCCCGAAATCAAAATGCAACGGCAGCTACGTTAAGAAATTGTTTTGATGTCGTGAGGTTACATCCTGTGGCACCCACTGTCACAGCGTTGCATCCTGCGGAACCCACTGTCGTGGCGTTGCTTTTTGTGGAGCCTACTGTCAGGGTGTTGCATCTTGAAGAGATGCCCGTCGAGAGGTTGCTTTTTGTGGGGGCCTCATGCCGAGAGGGCACATCCTGCGCGCTTCGCTGGTGCCGCACGCTTGCCCGATCTCACCGCGCTGTCATACACGTTTCGCCCCATAATGAACTATCCTTGAGGAGAGTCGTTCATCGATTGTTCATGTCCCCGAAACGAGGAATTCACGTGGGGTTATTCTCTAAATTCTCGCGTTCCACGCGGGTTTTCGACCTAATTGGCGCCCAGGCGGCGCATCTTCCTATCGCCGCCGCGGGCCTCGCGCAGCTGATGACCGCACCGGTTCATGAGCGCGCGGAGTTGCAGCAGCAGTTGCATACCATCGAAAACAATGCAGATGAGTCAAATCACGCGCTCCTCAAAGTGGTAAATAGGTCTTTTGTCCTCCCTTTTGATAGGGAGGATCTTTATGCCCTGACCACCGCGGTTGATAATTGCGTGGACCTCATGGACGAGGTCGGGGAAAACGTGGCCTTCATGCGCCCGCTCACCCTCCCCGATAGCGTGCCTACGGTGGTGGATATTCTCAAGAGCTGCGCCCGCCTCTCCTCGGATATCCTCGCGCATTTCAACCCCACTTCCCCGGATACCCGCGAATACTGGGTGGAAATTAACCAGCTGGAAAACAAGGGCGATTCCCTCTACCGTTCCACCCTCGCCGCGCTTTTTGAAAACGCCACCGATGCCATTGAATTGCTGCGCGTCAAACTGGTTGTGGACACTCTCGAGGACACCGTCGACGCTTTCGAGACGCTCGCCGCCGTGGTCGAGCGCATTGCCCTCAAGGAGTCCTGATTTTGTCCGAGTTGCTCTTTTTGGTGGGCACCGTCGTCGTCATTAGCCTCATTTTTGACTTCACTAACGGTTTTCACGACGCCGCAAATGCCATCGCCACCTCGGTAGCCACCCGCGCGTTAACCCCGGGGGTGGCCCTCGCGATGGCGGCCGTCATGAACTTCCTCGGCGCGATGCTCGGCACGAAAGTGGCCGAAACAATCGGCTCGGGCATCGTTGATATTACCGAGCTGGAAAAAATAACCGGCCTCACCCTGGTGCTCGGCGGGCTGGCCGGCGCGATTGGCTGGAATCTTATTACCTGGTGGCGCGGGCTGCCCTCGTCATCTTCGCACGCGCTCATTGGCGGGCTAGCCGGCGCGGGTATCGCTTCGCTGGCCACCGTACACTGGGCGGTTATTTTCGACCGCGTGGTGGTGCCGATGGTTGTTTCCCCCGCGGTTGGTTTCCTGCTCGCCTACCTCATTATGAAAGTGGTGTTGCGTCTGCTCACCGAGGCGCCCTACCACACCACCATGCACCGTTTCCGCTACGCTCAGACGGTTTCCGCCGCGATGGTGGCCCTCGGGCACGGCCTCCAGGACGCCCAGAAAACCATGGGTGTGATCGTGCTGGCCCTCACCGCCGGCGGTTTCCACAATCTTGAAGACGGCATCCCCACCTGGGTGAAACTGGCCGCGGCCGCCGCGATTTCTTTGGGGACCGCGACCGGTGGCTTCCGCATTCTGAAAACGCTCGGCTCAAAAATTATTGATTTGGATCCGGCCCGCGGTTTCGTTGCGGAAAGCGTGGCCGCGAGTGTTCTTTATACGACGGCGTTTGTCTGGGCCGCCCCGATTTCCACAACACATACCATCACCTGCGCGATCATGGGGGTCGGGGCCACGAAGCGGCGTTCGGCAGTGCGCTGGTCCGTGGCCGGCAATATTGCCACCGCCTGGATCCTCACGATCCCGGCGGCCGGCGCCCTGGCAGCGGTGGCCACCTGGCTGCTGCGCCTGGTGCTTATCTAAGCTGCTTGCCCGCTACCCGCACGCCGCACAGAAGTGAGGCGGCGGGCCGATGCGGCGTCGTCGTACTTAATGCGCAGCGTGAACATAGCCGCGCCCGCGCACCTAGCCGCGCCCGGGCACATAACCTCACCCGCGCGCATCACCTCCCGAAACACAACTGTGCCGCGCAGGATAGTTCCCGCGCGGCACAGTTCGCAAGGTAAACAGCGGAGCTGTTAACCGGTTTAGCCGAAGCGCCCGGAGACGTAATCTTCGGTTTCCTTGTGGGTCGGGTTGGAGAAAATCTTCTCCGTCTGGTCGAACTCCACGAGGTGGCCGGGCTTGCCGGTCCCGGCGATATTGAAGAAGCCGGTCATTTCCGAGACGCGCGCCGCCTGCTGCATATTGTGCGTCACGATCACGATCGTGTATTCCTCTTTGAGGCTGTTCATGAGGTCCTCAATCGCGAGGGTGGAGATCGGGTCGAGGGCCGAGCACGGTTCGTCCATGAGGAGCACCTCGGGCTTGACCGCGATGGCGCGGGCGATGCACAGGCGCTGCTGCTGCCCGCCGGAAAGTGAGGAGCCCGGCTTATCGAGGCGGTCCTTCACTTCCTCCCAGAGGTTGGAGCCGCGCAGCGAGCGCTCCACGATTTCCTCCGCGTCGGACTTCTTGATCTTCTGTGAATTGAGCCGCATCCCCGCCAGCACATTGTCGCGAATGGACATGGTGGGGAAGGGATTGGCACGCTGGAAGACCATGCCCACGTGCTGGCGGACGGTCACCGGGTCCACCCCGGGGCCGTAAATATTATTGCCGTCGATGAAGACGTCGCCGGTCACGTAGGCGCCGTCGATCACTTCATGCATACGGTTGAGGGAACGCAGGAACGTGGATTTGCCGCAACCGGACGGGCCGATCAGCGCGGTCACCGAATTCGGTTTGATATCCACATTAACGTTCTCCACGGCGAGAAAATCACCGTAGTAAATGTTCTCGTTACGAACACTAATTCCCTGAGGCACTGTTTTTCCTTTCGGCTGCCGCGTTAGCGGCCCTTCGGGGCGAAGATATGAGCAATCAAGCGCGCCAGCAAGTTGAATACCAGCACGATAAACACCAAGACGAGCGCGCCGCCCCAGGCCAGGTCGAGGTTATTGGCCTTGAACTGCGAGTAGACGAACACCGGGAGCGTCATCATCGGGCCGTTGAACAAGGAGTAGTTGAACGTATCCGAGACGGAGGCGGTAATCATCAGCGGGGCCGATTCGCCGATCACGCGGGCGATGGCGATCACGCAACCGGAAACGATACCCGGCAGCGCGGTCCGCAGCACCACCTTGATGATGGTGCGAGACTTCGTCACGCCGAGCGCGTAGGAAGCTTCGCGCAATTCATTGGAGACGATGCGCAGCATTTCTTCGGTATTGCGGACCACAATCGGCGTCATCAGAACAACAAGGGCGACGGCGCCCATGATGCCATTGCGGAACCCGAGCGCGGGGGCGAGCACCGGGACAATCGCGGCGGCGAAGAGGCCGGCCACGATGGAGGGGATGCCCGTCATAATATCGACCAGGAAGGTCACCGAGCGGCCGAACCAGCCACCCCTGTTGTATTCCACCAGGTAGATGGCCGTCAGAATACCGAGCGGGATGGCGATGAGCGCCGTGATGCCGGTGATAATGAGCGTACCTACGATGGCGTGGCCGAGGCCGGGCTGAGCGCCGGGCAGGGACATGCCGAGGGTGGAGTTATTGAGGAACGAGTAGCTGAGGATCGGGAGGGCTTCCACGATCACGGTGTAGAGCAGCGAGAGCAGCGGGAGCACCGCGAGCACGAAAGCACTGGTGATGAGCACGGTGGCCATGCGGTTGGCGCCGCGGCGCGGGCCTTCCACCGCGTACCCGACGATCCGAATCACGAGGAAGAAGACGAGCAAGCCCACCAGGACCGCGCCGAAAAGCGAATCCGCTTTGAAGCCGAAGTGGAAGAGCAGCCAGGAGGCCAGCATGCACACCACGAGCACGGCCCAGTTGAAGAACTTGGGCAGGCGGCCGTATTCAGAGGCGAAGATCGGGGTGCCTTCGGTGACGGTGTCCGTGCTGCCGGCGCGGGCGTTGCCGCCGTTGCCGCCGTTGCCGCCGTTGCCGCCATTGCCGCCGGGCAGCGTGCCGCTACCGGGCAGTGCGTGCGCGCCGCCGTCGGGCTGGCCGGCGGGGGTCTGTGTTACGTCAGTACTCATTAGGCATTCGCTCCTGAGAATTCTGCGTACCGGGCCAGAACGCGCCGCGCCAACCAATTGACCACGAAGGTCAGGGCAAAGAGCATGAGGCCGATACCGATAAGGACCTGGCGCTGCAGACCGGGATGAGCTTCAGGGAAGTTCAGGGCGATCTGCGAGGCGATGGTGGAGTGCTGCCCCGGGGAGAAGAGGTTGAAGTTCACCTGCAGGCCGGCCGAGAGCACCATGAGAAGTGCCATCGTTTCGCCCAGGGCGCGCCCCAGGCCCAGCATGGCCGCGGAGACGATACCGGAACGGCCCACCGGGAGCACGGTCATCTTAATCATTTCCCAGCGGGTGGCGCCCAGGCCGAGGGCTGCTTCTTCCAGCAGCTTCGGGGTCTGGAGGAATACTTCGCGGCACAGCGAGGTGATAATCGGCAGGATCATAATGGCCAGCACCAGGCCGCCCATCATGATGTTTCGGGCCGGCGGCGTGAAGGCCACCAGGCTGGGCTGGAGGGGCCACCAATCGAATTGGGCCAGTCCGCCTTCTTCACCCATGAACGGAACGTGATCCACCCACCACTGGAGCGGCGGAGTGAGCACATTGGAGACCCATTCGAAAACGGGGCGCACAATCGGTTCGAGGGTGCGAATACCCCACAGGCCGAAGACCACGGAGGGGATGGCCGCGAGCAGGTCAATAATGTAGCCGAGGACGGAGGCGAAACGCCGGTGCGCGAAATGCGAGATGAACAGCGCAATCGCTACCGCGAAGGGTACGGCGAGGGCCAGGGCCAGGAGTGCGGAGAGCACGGTCCCGAAGAGGGCCGCCCCGGCGTACTGCCAGAAGCCCATGCCCTTCGTGAAATCTGCTGTCCCGGAGATTTCTTCCTTACCGGCAATGAATGCCGGATATGACTCGAGGAGCAGGAAGATGAAAACGGCGCCCAGGATGAGGATGATGAATGCTCCAGCTCCGATGGCTAGGCCGTTGAAGGTAGTGTCTGCAACGCGGCGACGCGCGCGTTTGGTCGGGCGGGCCGGCACTGCAGTCTGACCCACCTCCGGGGAGGTTTCCTGAGCGGTACGCTCAAGAACCTCCCCGGCTGCGTTATCTCGTTCAGTCATATCGACTTTCAGATAGGGGTATTCGGTTGTCTAACCGCTGGTTTACTTGATGGTATCGATGACGGCCATGGCCTGCTTGCGCAGGGTGTCCGAGATCGGAGCGTTACCACCGTTGGCCGCGAAGGCGGCCTTCTGGCCTTCTTCGGAGACGACGTAGGTGAAGAAGGCCTTGACCAGTTCACCGGTGGAGGCATCCTTGTATTCCTGGCAGCCGATGAGGTAGGAAAGCATGACGACCGGGTAGGCACCCTTGACGGAGCCATCGCGCTTGAGGTCCTTGTTGAGGAGGGTGTCCGTGGCGCCTTCGGCGGCCGGGGAGTCATCCACCACGCGGGCGGCGGCTTCCGGTTCGGGGCCGATGAACTCATCGCCAACCTTGACCTTCACCGGGGTGAGGGTTTCGATCTGGGAGTAGTCGGCGTAGATGATGGAGTTCGGGGTGGAGAGGGCCAGCTGGACCACACCGGAGGTGGATTCTGCGGACTGACCGCCCTGGATCGGCCAGGTTTCTTCCGAGCCGTAGGTCCAGACCTCGGGGGCGGCTTCTTCCAGGTAGGACTGGAAGTTACCGGTGGTGCCGGACTTTTCCGCGCGGTGGATCGGGATAATGGTTTCGTCCGGGAGCTTGACGCCGGAGTTGGTGGCGGCAATGGCCGGGTCGTTCCACTTTTCGATCTGGCCGGAGAAGATCTTCGCGATGGTGGGAGCGTCGAGCTTGAGCTCCTTGACACCTTCGAGGTTCACGGCGATCGCAATGGGGGAAATGTAGACGGGCAGTTCCACGGCAACGTCGGTCTTGCAGGTATTGGAGACCTGGGCGAGTTCTTCCGACTTGAGGGCCGAGTCCGTACCGGCGTACTGCACCTGGCCGGAGAGGAACTGCTGGCGGCCGGTGCCGGAGCCGGTGGGCTCGTAGTTCACGGTCACGCCCGAGTTCGCGATGGTGAAGTTATCGCGCCAGGCCTGCTGGGCCTTCTGCTGCGAGGAAGCACCGGAGCCGGAGATGGTGCCCGAGAGGTTCGAGCCGCTGTCCGCGGCCTGGGTGGTGGCGTCACCCTTGGCAGCTTCGGTGGTGGCAGAAGTCGTTGCGTCCCCACCACAGGCGGAAAGGGTCAGAGCAAGAGCGGTGGCACCAGCAAGTGCCGAGATCTTCATGGTCTTCACTGTTTAATCCTTGCGTGTTCAGGAACGCCCGTTTCGGCGCTCGCTGGTTCGAGCCTAGGAAGCGAGGGTTACGGTGGCCCACACCGGAGGTAAACAGAAGGTTAACGGGCTTGTAGCATGTCTCACAGGATGCGGCCGCTGGTCACGGGCCGCTAGTGTTCGGTGTGGACGGGACGGAAGCGTTCGACATCCACCGCGTGGTCGCCTTTCATATGGACGACGAGGATTTCTCCGGTTTTGAGGTAGGGGTCGCCGTCGGGGAGCTTTTCTTTCACGTGGTGGCCACCGTGTTTTTTAACGACGTCGATAACGGTACCCAGGGTGGGGCGATGCAAGCTGACCGCCGTGGGAGCTCCGGCATCGGTCAGGACAGCCTCGATGGTTTTACGTACTCCGGCGGGGTTCTTCGCGTGGGAGTGTTCGGTGAGGGCAGCGACGCAGGTAAGGGAAACTCCGGAGGCTTGCGCGTAGGGGGCGATGGTGGCGGTGCAGCGCTGCCAGGGGGAGGATACGAGGCGGTCCACGCCGTAGACGCTGAGCACCGAGCTGATGGTGCGAGCCCGGGAGGCGCCGTGCGGGGTGAGGGGCCGGGTTTTTTCACTTCCGTTCCACGCCGAACGTTTTTGGGCGCGGGCGTGGCGAACTAGCAGCACCGCACGGGTGGTGAGTTCCCCGCGTTCCCAATATTTCAGGACGCGTTTGAGCATGGTGCGTTCGTCTTTATAGCTGAGTTTTTCGAGGGCGGTTTCCGCGTTCATCCAGCGCGACCGGGTGATTTCCCCGGGGTGGGCTGTGGGGAATTCGGGGCGGGCGGCAACCGGCCGCGAGCGCGGGGTGAGCGGGCGGGCCACCCAGTAAAAAACTCGTTTTTTCTTACCCGAGGAGAGGGTGTAGCCGATGGAGGGCAGGGGCCGCTGCAGGGCGATATGCTCGCCGGTTTCTTCGTAGACTTCCCGCACGGCTGCCATGCGCGGGCCTTCGCCGGGCTTGTATTTGCCCTTGGGGAAGGACCAGTCTTTGTAGCTATCCCGGCGTACGAGTAGCACCTGGAATTCGCCACCTTTTTTGCGCCACACAACGGCGCCCGCAGCATGAACGCTGCTCATCACTCCCCCTTCGGCATAGTTGGTACGGATATGTGCTGGCCCCGGTTTGCCCGGCCCGGGCTTCCTAGTCCCCTCCTGCCACGCGGGAGCGTGCTTGTTTCATGAGCAGCTCCTGGATATCGACGAGCGGGCGGCCCTTGGGGCTGAGGTTGTGGCGTACCCATCCGTCCGGGCCCAGGTGCCACGAGCTAGTGGTATCCGCGGTGGCCACATCCACCAGTTCCACCAGGCGGTCCACCATATCCGGGTCCGTGATCTTGATGAGGGCTTCGATGCGCCGATCCAGGTTGCGATGCATGAGATCGGCAGAGCCGATGAAGACATCTGCGTCGCCGTCGTTACAAAAAGCGTAGATACGCGAGTGTTCGAGGTAGCGACCCAAGATGGAACGAGCTTTGATGTTATCGGAAAGCCCGGGGATGCCGGCGCGTAGGGCGCAAATACCGCGCACCTGGATGCTGACTTTCACGCCGGCTTGGCTGGCCCGGTAGAGGGCGTCGATGGTGGCTTCGTCCACGATGGAATTGACTTTGAATTTCACCCAGGCGGGTTTGCCAGCGTTCTTGTTTTCAATTTCGCGTTCGATCCGGTCGATGAGTCCGGAGCGGATGCCGGTGGGCGCCACGAGGAGCCGGTGGAAGCGTTCCTGCCGAGAGTAGCCAGAGAGCTGGTTGAAGAGCCGGGTGAGATCCTGGCCCACATCCCGGTTGGAGGTGAGCAGGCCCAGGTCTTCATAGCCGCGGGCGGTTTTCGGGTTGTAGTTGCCGGTGCCCACGTGGCAGTAGCGGCGCAGGCCGTCGGATTCTTGGCGAACCACCAGCGCGAGCTTGCAGTGGGTTTTCAGCCCGATCATTCCGTAGACCACATGTACCCCGGCCCGCTCGAGTTTGCGCGCCCATTCGATATTGCGCTGCTCATCGAAACGCGCCTTGATTTCCACGATGGCGAGGACCTGTTTGCCGGCCCGGGCCGCCCGGATAAGCGAGTTCACGATGGGGGAATCCCCCGAAGTGCGGTAGAGGGTTTGTTTGATGGCGAGGACCTGCGGATCCGCGGCCGCCTGGGCAATGAATTGCTGCACCGAGGTGGAGAAGGATTCGTAGGGGTGGTGGAGCAGCACATCATGATCGCGCAGCTTCGCGAAGAAATCAGCCGGTTTGGCTGATTCGGCATCCGTGAGCCCGGTGGGCGTGACGGGCACATACTTCGGGTATTTGAGCCCGGGCCGGTCCAGATCGTGGAGTTGCTCGAGGGATTGCAGGTCCAGAGGCGCGGGCAGCCGGTAGGTATCCGAAGGGCTCACGCTCATTTCCTTCTGGAGGAAGCTGAGGGTGGCATCATCCATATCCTCATCTACTTCCAGGCGCACCACCGGCCCGAAGCGGCGCCGAAGCAGTTCGCGTTCCAGGGCGGTGAGGAGGTTTTCTGCGTCGTCTTCTTCGACTTCTAGGTCCTCATTGCGGGTGACGCGGAAGGTGGCGTAGCTTTGCACATCCATCCCGGGGAAGAGTTCACCCAGGTGGTGCCCGATGAGTTCCTCCAGGGGCAGGAATTCAATATCACTGCCGGCTTCCACCGGAACGTTTTCCGGGCTGTAGGCGGTGCCATCTTCCCCGATCATGAGGAATCGCGGGAGCAGATCCGGCACTTTCACCCGCGCGAAAGCGGAAGAACCGCGCCGATCTTTGAGGACCACGGCGAGGTTGAGAGAAAGCCCGGAAATATAAGGGAAGGGATGGGAAGGATCCACGGCGAGCGGGGTGAGGACGGGGAAAATCTCATCCTTGAAGAGCTTGGAGAAGCGCTGCTGCACCTGCGCATCCAGCTCATTCCAGCGGCGGATAAAAACGCCCTGGCCTTCAAGCTTGGGCTTGATATCTTCCGAGTAGACCTTGGCTTGGCGCGCGGTGAGTTCATGGGTGCGTTCCGCGATACCCTTCATGACCTGGCGCGGGGTGAGGCCGGATGCTGCCACCACTCCGATGCCGGTATCAATACGGCGCTTGAGGCCGGCCACCCGCACCATGAAGAACTCATCGAGGTTCGAGGAGAAAATGGAGAGGAACCAAGCACGTTCCAGGAGCGGCAGGGTTTCATCTTCCGCCTGTTCCAGCACTCGCTCATTGAAAGCCAACCAGGAGAGTTCCCGATCCGCGAAGCGCCCTTCGGGAAGCTGGGATTCTTCCGGGGCTTTCGCGGAACGCTTGGCGAGTTTGCGCGATTCCTTGGCCATATCCGTGAGGGATTTGGTGGAGACCGGCGAACCGAGCCGCACCGCCTGCAAGAAAGTTTCATGCGGGGTGGGTTCCACGGCACTGGCGCCCTCCCGGGCCGCCAGGCGGGCGCGGGTAGCCGAAACGGCTGGTTCGGGTTGCAGTTCATAGCGGACATGCCGTTCGGCCTGCGTGAAACCGGCCTTCCCGTAGACATGCACCGCGGCGGAATTCGCGGCATCAACATAGAGGATGCAGCGCGAGAAACCCCGCGAGCCGGTGGTGACAAGCGCCCAGGCCGTCAGCAGTTTCCCGATGCCCTTGCCGCGGTGTTCCGGGGCCACCGCGAGCACGTAGAGTTCCAGCACATTCGCTTCGCTCGGTTCGCTGGCTGCGCCGGGATCACTGGCCGCGTTCACTTCGGCTGCGCCGGATTCGCTGCCCGCACCGGATTCAGCCGTGGCACCCCCAAGCACATTCGGCTTGAGCCACACAAAGCCAACGAGTTCACCTTGGCAGCGCGCGGTTACCAGGAGCTCCGGAGTGAACCAGGGCGCTTCCATGCGTTCGCGCAGATCCTCCGCGGTGAGCTGGCCCTGATCGGGCAGATCCGCAAAAGCTTCCGCGTTGAGACGCGCAATATCCTCCAAATCCGCGGCCGGATCCACCGGAGCCAGCACGATTCCCGGCAGAGTCCACAGGGCCGGGGCAGGATTTTCTTCCGTAACCGGGCGCTCCAACACGAGGAGGGTGCGCCCTGGGTAGAGCTGGGATGATGCCGCGAGTTCCTGGGCGGCCGGCAAATCCCCGTGCGCCCATACTGCGGTTTCCCCCGCATCCAGAACGGTGCGCAGCAATTCCGTACCGGCACCCTTGCCGCGGGCTTCCGGACGCACGGCCAATTCCACATCCCCGGTGCGCCCGGAATGAGCCACCCCGACCACGGGATCCCCGAGAGTCCACACCCGCGAACTTTCCGCGCCCGCGGCAATATCCAGAAGCGTTTGCTCGCTGAACGGCGCGACGCCATCCGCCGCGAAGCATTCTTGGGCGAGCTGGTTAAAAAGCGCGGCCTGATCCGGCTGCGGTGTTCCGGCAACGATACTCATAGGAGGGCTCCTTTTTCCTGCTACCTCTTAACCGTAGTCGATGACTACGACAGAAAAGTTACGTCCAAGCAAACGAACGACGGCGCAGTTCCCCTCAGCCAAGGGCTTCCTCCCCGATACCGTGAATTTCGAGCCGGCTGGCGCCGCTACCGGAACGGGCAAGCCTTCCCGCAAGTGTCGGCCGGCGCTCCTCCAGGAACGGCCCCGCTCCGCTACGAAACCGCTACGAAAGCGTGCCGCGCACCGCCCGAGCCCCGGCAGCGCGGAATTCCCGCGCCGTTTCCAGCAGCGCCGCATCGCGGCGCGTGACCGGCGTGGCCAGCGGGTGCTCATCACTGGGGATCCAGAGCGGATCCACTTCGGCAAGGGTGTCACACAGGCGGGCAGAGCTGGCCAGCACCTCCGCGAAGTCCCCGCTGAAGGAACCGGCAAACACCTCATCCCAACTGGATTGCACTTCCCCGAGAGTGGGGGTTTTCTCCAGTTTCTCCGCGCCGTCAGCTCCTTGGGAGCCGAGCTTTTCCCGCGCGGCAGTGAGCCGCGCGGCGGCGTCGTTCGGGAAACGCCGCAACCATTCGCGCAGCAAGTAGCCGCGCCACAGCATTCCGGGGAGAGTGCTTTCCGGGGAACGCGCCCAGGCTTCGGCGATGACATCGATGCCTTCGGTGGCGACGAGGTCCAGCACGCGGGCGCGCACCTCCGGGTCCTCGGTGTGGTAACCGGCGCCGGGCAGGAGGGCCTGGGCCGCGGTGTGGGCGAGCTCGCTGTGGTAGGCGACGTCCGCTTCACCTTCGATGGACTCGAGCTGGTCCGGTTTCATCTGGGCCGGACGGCGAAAACTACTAGCCATAATTTTTCCTCCACTCGCTCGGGGCGCGCCAGTGCGCTCGCTCACTCTTCTATTGTCGCACCTCAGGGCGGGCCTTAGTGCGGCTTTGAGCTGTTTTCCGCCGATTACGTAAAGGAGTTGCGGGATGAGCGACAGCGCGCAAGTGCGGTTTTCCACACAGATTCGCCCCGATTTTTTACCAGCGGGCCAAAGCGCGCTACACTACTTCGTGGGCCTCTAGCTCCAACGGTCAGAGCACTGGACTTTTAATCCAAGGGTTGTGGGTTCGAATCCCACGGGGCCTACCATTTTCTTCCAGCGAGCGGTCGCGCTCTTTTTGAGCGATCTCCACCGACTCTTCCGGCATAAGCTCACTTAACGGAACACCCAAGAATGCGGCCGTCCACGCGAGATCTCTAGCGGACCAGCCGACACGACCATTCACTTTCAGGCTAATAACCGCCTTTTTTAGACCCAGATATTCACCTAGCTGAACCTGCGTTTTCCCGCACCTCTTAAGCCAGACCATTACCCGCTCGCCGATGTACTGATCGGTATTCACGCTCTCTAAGTAGGAATCATTAATAACACTCATGGGACGAGTGTACCAAATAGGTCTATTTTGACCAAACTCTCCCGTTTGACTTAAAGTTTCCGACACCGCAAAATAAGATCATCAAGATTAGTCAGAATGAACTTACTTAGGCGGTCTGATCATGGGTCTTTTGACTTCAGTAGAATTCGCCGAGGCAATCGGCGTAAGCCGCGCTTCGGTGTGGAACTGGTGTAGGTCGGGCCGGATTTCCGCGGTGCAATTGCCCGGCGGGCAGTGGCGCATTCCAAAGTCAGAATTGGATCGCATTCTCGCACCCGTTTCCAAGACAGACTCACCAACGACTACTAAGGATGCATCCACAGAGGTTCCTGGCCAGTTGGAAATTTTCGGGTAGGTATCCAATGGACACGACGTTGGAGTTGGGGCAGTCGGTTGTTATTCAGTGCTGGAATTTGAATATCGCCGATGAGGGCGTGTATTCGCCAGAGCTGGGCGCGCGAGTGTGTGACCCGTGGGTGTATGTCGTTTTCGACGTGGACGGTGTACCCGAAGAACACTTTGATAAAGCCTGCCGGGTTATTGAGCATTTCAAGGTGCGCGTGGAGGGCCGCGAGATTCGCCTGGGCTACAACCTCGACACACTCCCCAAGGAACTATGGGGTTGGTGTTTGCCGTGGCTAGTGTGTGGCCTAGCCTTTCGCACGACCCCGGCTTTCGGACCAAACGCTAGCGATGGTGAGGATGTGTATGTTTCCCACTCTCAGATTGACCCGCTTGTGGGGCTTATAGTCGCGAACCACACGGACACCTGCATTGGTACGTGGTTGGGCGGAGAATGCCTGAAAGTAGCGGCTTTCACGTCGCCGGGCATTCTTACCCGGGGGTCGGTTTTCCCGCCCTCTTCATCGAAGATTGATGAGGATCTCAGTGAGTGGCTGGAGATCATCCCATGGTAAGAACACTACAAGCGCCGGCTGCGCCCGAATTTCTTTTTACTGGCGCGCAGGTACTCAATGTCGTCAACCCGGATAAGCGTTCCAGAGCCGCCCTTCTTTTCACGGGGCGTTCCAATGACAGCAACCGCGCGGTTCTTATAGCTTTTGACCGCTTCGATGGACGTGTAGATGTCTGCGCTGAGGAATACTGTGAATCCGTAACGGAAATTCAAGAACGCCTTCCCGTAGTCGGCTTCACGCACGTCCTCAACAACTCCGTAGTAAATACCGAGTTTCCCTGGTTTGGGAGCTTGAGTACCGCAGTTGTGCACACACTCGGCGACGGTTCCTTTGATAAGGCCCTCGTCAAGCAATACGTTAATCTGAGCATCTTGGTGCTGGTCAAGGATTCCCTCTATGGCCAGGGTCAAGAGGTTTTTCAGGCACCCTACTTGCCGTTTTCGTCCTTTACCCTCCCTGGCTGTTTGGTGTCCGCGCTTCTTGGCTTGAGTATCCGTAGCCGCGATGTCACCACTACCATCTTTGCCGGCAGTACCACCGCCGTCCGTATCGGCTTCGCGTCTGAGATCGATTGCGATATTGATGTCTTGCGCGTTTTTATATCGTTTGATGACCCTTTCTTCGTTCTCATCTTCCGGCTTTTTATAAGTAGGGCTTTTCGAGGATTTGTTGCAGTCGTCGATGTGTCCTTTGCCGCGCCAATGCGGAGTGTTACCCCATCCACCAATGTCAGCATCCTTGGTGTTGACGGCAATAACCCCGGTAGGGCAAAGATTTCCGCGAAGATCGCGCCCACCGCAGATCATCTCCGCGATGTCCAGGCCTCTTTCTTTGAATTCCTGAACCGTGAGGTATTCTTCATCGTCTTTGAGTCGAGCAGTTCGCATATGTTCTTCCCTTCCATCTCCGTTGATAGAGGTTTTTTCTTCACTCTTATTATGCGGGTGGTGGTTGGGGTGCGCGTCGTTTGGCGCGCGGGTCGGCTGACTCTTGGTACTCCTAGAGAGTCAGCCGACCCTATTCTTCCCGCTACGCCCGACTACCTCGATGCTTTAGGTGCGGGGTCTTCGTCGTCCGGATTAGCATCCCGGATGGGCTGTGTCTCGTCCGCGTTCGGGCTGTTGGTGATGAATACCGGGCCATTAATAATGATGTGCTCGGCGTTGATAACCATCCCAGGACTGTATACGCCTGGCGTGATTGGCATGTCCGGCACGCGTGATGTCTCCGATATGGGTGGCGTCTGCGATGCGGTCGGTGTGGCGGGTTTTGGTCCGTATCCCCACAAGGTGAGGGTGCCTGCCCAGGCGGACATGGCGTTACTAACAGCGCTGACAAACAGGAAAATGATTTCCACAATCTCCCCTTTCGGGATCTTTGACGGAAGCACGGGCGGGTTCGCCCATGCTGGGAGGAAAAGAGTGTCGATTTTTCCCTCCCAACTGACTAGTGATTGTGCACTGCACAATTCGGGAGGACTTTCGTCCCGTGTTTTGGTGAAGAAAGGGAGGCACCACCAGTGGTGGTGTGGCTCGCCGCGGTCTCCATGGCGGCGGGCGGGCATGGGCAGGGTCGGTGCGGACAATCTGGTTCGTACCGGCCGGCCTCGGCCTTATTACGGCGGCCCGCGCCCAGTGCGCCGCAAGGAGGTGGCAGCATGACCGACACGGGACTGTTTTTCTCGGTTCGTTCTTATCCGGTTCTTCTTGAGCGCGAGGTGGTTCTTGACCCTGATCTTTCTTATGAGGCGCTTAGTGTGTGGGTGGTATTGCTGGCCATGCCTAAAAACAGCGAACGCACCGTGAATGCTTTGGTTGGGCGTGGTTTTGGGCGCGACCGGGTTACCCGCGCGATAAGCGAGCTTGAACGTTATGGGCTGGTTTATCGCTGGGAGAGGCGCGTGCCTGAGGGCCACGGGTTGCTCACGCAGGTGTTCGAGCGTCCAGCGGTGCCGCTGTCGGCGTTTCGGTGTTTGCCGGTGAAAATCCGCCCGTTTGTCACCGAATGCTTATCAGTAGTGGGCGTGGATGTTGGTGAGTTGCGGGCTAGCCTGGCCGCCGCACACACGCCCGGCACAAATACGCCTGTGGTTGCTGGTAGTGATCTGGGGGTGTGTCATGGGTGAGTATTTTGCGGTGCGGCGGGGTGCTACGGCGCTACCGAACTCCATGATCTTCAACCGCGCGCTCACGTATGACGCATTGGCGTTGGCAACCGTGTCGCTCTCGTTACCGCCGAATGCTCCGGTGGGTTATCGCGATCTCATGGGCCGGGATATGGGCGAACACCGCGCCAGGAAAGCTTTGGCACTCCTCGAAGCGGAGCATTATCGGTTCCGTTTCCGCACCAGAGCCAGCGGGCAGATACGCGAACTCGTCGTCATGTTCGACACCCCAGTAAGCGTGGGTGAGGCGCTTTGTGAAATCCAGGGGCGGATGGAGAGCGGTGCGATCACCGCCCGCCAGGTAGTGGCGTGCCCGAGCCACCCGGCCGAGTTCACCCCCGCCGCCCCGGCTGGTGCCGGCATAGACGAGGATGCGTTCCTTGACGATGCGCCAGCCATGCCAGTGGACTCCGCGCAAGGAGTGTCACCCGTCCCCATGGAGGCTGTGGGCGAGGGTGTTCCGGACGCTGCTAGTCCTGTGGATAACCACAAGATCACAGACTTAAACTGTCCTACAGTTACCAATAGTGGAAGTGGCCCAGGTAACGAAAACGAGGGCGATTTTCACCGTGCCTGGAAAACCTCGGCACGGTGGGAACCGCGAGATTCCGCGGTAGTTGAACCTGGTAGTGAGTTATCCACAGGTTCTCACCGTGCGGGGATTACCGGAGCACGGTGGACCGGAGCACGGTCAGCCGCGGCGCATATATCTAAAGATATATCCAACAATTCCTCACTACGTTCGGAATTAACCAACCAACCAACGCAGCCCGAAATTTTGTCGGAAGCGTCTGGCATGGTTGGAGTGGTGGATTCCAAGCCAGAGCATCCCGAGCAGGCGGGTGGGGGTGTCCCTGGCGGGACTACCCCACACCCCGCGCCGGCCGCGGTAACTCCGGTTCGCCGTGAGCCTGTCCCAGTCGTCGAAGATCAAGCCCGGCGTGAGCCAGCGCCGGGAGGTTCGGGGCGTCCGGATGCCGGGCAGGCGACCGCGCCGTCTGGTAGCGGGCAACCGCCGCGCGGCGTGAGCCAGCCAGGCTCGCGGCAGGACCAGCGTTCACGGCAAGCGCGGGCAGCTAGCTTGATCGGTGAATGCGTGCCCCGTGATTTGGTACGTTTCCTGGCACCCGCCCGGTTTGTGGCGGTTGCCCGGGATCTCCAAGTTGCGCTTGATGCGGGGTGGGAGCGGGCCGAGATACGCGCCCAGCTAGCCGGCAACGCTTTGGGCGATGCCCACAATCCGGGCGGTGTCATCGCACATCGCATCCGGGATATCGCGCTGGCCAGCCCGCCCAGGCCACCACGTCCGCGCACTGCCGTGGTGGTGGATACTCGGCCGGATCCGGCCGAGGTGCGTGCGATGCCTGAGGGACTACGGGCGAGGGTTTCCCGCCCGCCGGCAGCCGTAGTGCAGCCGGCCTCGACGGGGCCGCCGGGCGAGGCCGGTGCGGTGCGATGTAGGGGTTCTGGCGAGACCTAGCGCCGGGTTAGGCTGAAGAAAAACAACCCACAGACTTGAAAGTTTTTAGCGAAAAGGAGGGCAAGCCATGAGCGAGCAAACAACCACACCCGACGGCGCTGTTGCTGTTGCCGGCGACGAGGTCACTACCGAGCAGGGCCGGGCGCGTGGTAGGCGTGTGTGGCTGTGGCCGAGCGTGGCTATCGCTGCGGCGATCGTGGCCGGCGCTGGTGTGTATCTAGCGCAGCGGAGCAACGGCCTCGATGAGGCTCGCGTGGCCTACAGCGAGGCCGTGACGCTCAACGAGCAAGCCCGCGCCGCGCTGCAGACAGCCGTTGACGGTATCGGGTTCACAACCGAGCAATGCGTGGCTGATGGTGGCGCGCCCGCGGACTGCCAGGCTTTGGCACAGGCTGTGGAAGCTGCACGCGCCGGGCTTGCTGAGCCTTTCAAGGCGGCAGACGCTAAGGATCTGGACGCTGATTCAGCGCGTTCCCAGGCCGAGGCTTTGCGGGCTACGGCCAAGGATTTTGAGGCGCAGGCGGCCCAGATCAAGGATGCGACCGGCAAGCTCAACGAACAGTTCGAGGCTGCCACGTCGGCGTACTTGAGTGGCGATGCGGCGAGTTTCGCGGCGTCCTGCGAGGCTGCCACGACCACCGCCCGCGGTGTCGAAAGTCTTGCCGGCGAGGCTGATGGGTTAGCTGCGGATTGCAAGAGCTTCGCGGCTTCCGAGGGGAGCGCGCGGTTGTCCGTCCTCAAGGAAAAGACAGCAGCTCTCCAAGCCCGTGTTGATGCTTTGAACAACAAGGTGGCGGCCGCACAAACTCCGGCGGCGGTTCCCGCGCCGGCGGTATCGTCCGGTGGTGGTTCGGAAGCCACTAGCGGGTATTCCGATTCAGGGTATTCCGCAACGGAAAGCCGCTCGTCGTGGTCAGATAGTTCGTATGAGGCACCCGCACCCGAGCCGGCCGCTCCTGCACCTGATCCGGCTCCCGCAGACAACGGCGGCGGATGGGTAGACAGCGGCTGGACGATGGACGGCCCCCCTGTTTGCAGCGAGGGTGATACCAACGGCAACTCGTGGTTTGTCCCCTGTCCGTAAAAGTAAAGGTGGCTCGGTGCTTGTTGGCGCAAGCACCGAGCCGGAATCCCCTCAATTTTTCGTAATGCTCCAACATTCGACTCAATGAAAGGACTCGTTTCCTATTATGGCAGCGACCACACACGCCCGGCCAGGTGGCCGGACTCTCGCCGCGCTCCTTGCGGCATTTACTCTGATAATTTCAAGTTTGCTTGGCGGTAGCGCCATGGCGGCTTATGACTCAACGGTCGGGCGCGGTATCGATCTCGTCGGTATTAATGCGTCGGGTGCGTTGCGGCTTGGCCCGCACATTAATCAGACTCCGCAGATTGGCGGGACAGCTATTGATGCATCCCCTCAATGGTGCATTGATGGCAAGAAAGCCGACCCGGGCCCGAACGATTTGACTTCGATTGCGACCCTGACGGATTCCGCACAGCATGTGCCAGAACTGGCTTTGACGACGCCGCAGGCAGCCTGGCTTTTGAATAAATACCAGGGCAACACGACAGATAACGTGAATTTGGCTGCCCTGGGTCTGCTGATGCATTCGAACTTCGAGAACACTCCGGCGGTGGCTCATGAAATCGCCGGAGCTACGCAAACCCAACAGCCCGATGTCTGGGCGCGCGCATTACAGTACGTTTCCGAGGCCCGTAACAGTGCAGCCGTCGGCTACGAAGGTGGCCAGGTGGAAGGCGATGGCCAACGCACCGGTAATATTCACGGAATCGTCGTCACGAATGGCAACGGAGTTCCAGTCGCGGGCGTTCCAGTTTCTTTGCAACTTTCCGGCCCTGCCGTCTTTGACGCTACTGGCACGAGCTCCTGGGCAGGGACTTCGGCTGCGGAACCGATCACCCTGAAGTGGACTGCCACGGGAAACGGTGATGTGTCCTATTCGATGCAAGCAGCAACTTCCGGTCGGCGGACTCTGACAAAGTACGGTTCGGATGGGTCGATTCAAGACATGATCACTACTGGTAATCGTGATCTCGCTTCTGACCCGGAGACGGTTACGGTTCCGGGACCGTCGTGGCGTGTGATTTTTGATTTCCAACCCACCGGCACCAGCCAAGCAGTTTCGCAGGAGATTAACCTCGACGGGTCGATCAGCGACACTCTAACGACGTCGGTCGATAAGTCCTATGGTGATGGGCAGTGGACGCAGGTAAACGGCCAGCCCGTGCCTGTGGTTTATACGGCGACTGCGTATTGGGCCGGCCGCACCAAACCCGCCACCAGCACCACCATCCCGGCAGGCGCGGAAGTCCTCGGCAGCGTTGATGTGACAGCCACGGGCGAGGGCCAGAAACTCGAAGCGAAGCTCACCACACCCAAGCGTGGTTACGTGAGCTGGGTTTGGTCGGTTGATAAGGCCAAGCAAGGCAATAACTCGCAGTATGTTCACCAGAACTGGGCGGATTCGTACGGCCTGGAAGCAGAAACGACATCGGAGAATTTCGACTTCCGTCCCCTGGGCATCTCGAACGTGGACACCGCGAAAGTAATCGACAAGGGCACTGTTCTCTCTGACACGTTCGATGCCAAGGCTGACCCGGCGTATCGGGATGGTGAATGGACACGCATCGTGCCCGCGAACGGTTCGTTTGACGACGGCCAGTTCGTCCCCGTGACCTACCGTGCTTCCGCTTACTATGTTTCCCCGACCGAACTCCCGGCCACCACGGATTCCGTGCCGGCCAGTGCGGAGCTGATTGAGTCTGTCACCGTCGTAGCTAATGGGCCGGGCCAGATCAAAGCACAGCTATCGCAGCCCACAGTAAAGGCCGGGTTCGTGACGTGGGTTTGGGAAGTCAAGGCTGAAGACCAGCCCGCGGATTCCGCGAAGTGGATTAAGGCCGGATGGGCCGACCAGTTCGGCCTCCCGGACGAGACCACGTCGGTGCGTTACCCCGCACAGATCGACTCGACGCTCTCGATTCGCGACACCAAGAGCGGCACGTATCTCGTGGATGATGTTTTCGTGACGGGCCTTCCGAAGAACCATCCTGACTTCCAAGGTGGGATGGGTTTCAAGGCCGATGCTCAGGTGATTGAGCATGAGGTGTTGTTCTTCCCGCACGGTCTCGCCGTGACAGAAGCAAACCGGAGCCAGGCTGAGAAGATTGGCGAGACCGTGAGCATTCCGGCGAAGAACGGATTCTACCCGTCTATCGGTGAGACCTCGTGGTTGGTGAAGCAAGACGCTAACGGTAAGAACGTGCCCGGCACCTATGTTTTCGTTTCGTCGTTTGCTGGTGATGATCGCGTCCAACCGCTCACGACGAGCGTTGAGGACACGCGTGAGCAGTTCACCATCACCCCTGAGCCGTCGATTCACACCACTTTGACGCATGAGAACACGCACGTGGCGCCGAATACCGACAAGGTGGAGCTTGTCGATACCGTTTCTTATCAGAACCTGACGCCTGGTAAGGAATACCAGCTCGAGGGTACGTTGATGGATAAGGCGACCGGCGAAGCGCTCGTGGACGCGAATGGCGACAAGGTGACTTCTCAGGCTACTTTTGTGCCGGAGACTCCGAACGGTACCGCCACGGTGACTTTCGTGGTGGATGGTTCGCTGTTTGCGGGTAAGCAGACCGTGGCTTTCGAGAAGCTCACGCAAGACGGTCGTGAAATCGCCGTACATACGGACATCAACGACGAGAACCAGACCGTTGTGTTCTCGAAGCTCCAGACGACTGCAACCGATAAGAGCGATGGTGACAAGACCATCGCGCCGGTGCCTAACACCGTAATCACCGACCGGGTGTGCGATGTCGCCGGCACTCTCGTGCCGGGCACAGAGTATGAAGTCACTGCGGCTCTCATGCTGGATAACGGCGACGCGCTGCTTGACGCGAACGGCAAGCCCGTGACGGTCACCTCGAAGTTCATTCCGGCGGCCGCGAATGACTGCGCGAGCATTGACATCAGTTTCGATGCGAGCAAGCTGGCGGGTAAGCGCGTCGTCGTTTTCGAGACCGTCCAACAAGACGGCCGCACCGTCTCGGTTCACCATGACCTGAAGGACTCCGAGCAGACCGTGTCGGTGGAGATTCCCGGCGATGGGGATAATGACCGGTCGAAGCGGCGGCTAACCCGTACCGGGGCAAGCGTCCTCGGCGGCGGCGTGCTAGCGCTTGGGTTTATCGGTGTTGGCGCGGCTGCGGTGCTGCGTCGTCGTAACAACTAACCAAAAAATCCACCTACATCAGTAGGTAAGTGGTAGTGGTGTGCCCGCACTCTGTTGTGGGTGCGGGCACACCCTCCCCCGTCCTCGGTGGGGTGACCACACTATTCTTTCCCTTTCTTTTCTTTATCTTTTTCTTTCCTTTTTATTAACCCTGTGTATCCGTGTGAGGAGGTGGCGCTGGTGGGTGAGCGGCTTGGCGTGTGGGCACTTGAGCAAGGCGGACGCACCACCGCAAATGCTCTCGCCCTCCTCGGCATTGTGGCGTTGTTTGCGGATCCGGCTGGGGTATGTATCCTGACGCCTACGGATTTACAGGCCCGCGCTGGCCTGAGCGACAACGGCTTTAATGCAGCGCTTACCGAGCTTGTTGATGCGGGTCTTATTGCGGTGCAAGAATCCACCACCGGCACTGCTTTTAGTGTTCTTGCGCCTCGCGAGTATTTAGACGATGCCACCGCGCCGGTCTCGGCTGCGGGTGAGTTAGAGCGTGGTTTGCGGATTATTTCGACAACACTGTCCACCACGGCCGCCAGCGACGCTGGCATGGCCGGCACTGCTGGCACTGCTGGCACTGCTGGCACTGCTGGCACTGCTGGCACTGCTGGCACTGCTGGCACTGACCACGCGCCTACCACGCCCGCGCATGTCAAGGTGGCGGATCCGCTTACGAATGACGGCTTGGCCATGGTTTTGAAGTATTTGGATGGGTGTGGTTGGGGTGATGAGGCTGTTGTGGAGCGCCTTTCGATGGCGATTAGGGTACGGGCGCGCTCTCGGCTGGCGGTTCTTGTTAGGCAGTACCCGTGGCTTGGTTTTGATGAAGTGGTAGGGGATCTCATCTCGCGGGTGTGGGAGGTTATGCGTACGCGTACGCGTGAGGTGGTGGGTGCGCGTTTTCGGTGGGCGTATGCGATCAGCCGGGCGGTACGGCAATTCTTGGAAGCCGATATGCCGGCCGAGCCGGTGGACTATGAGGGCACTGGTTTCGAGGAACAGGCAGGTGGGAGTGCTTCGGGTGGGGCAGATTACGAGCATGGGGATTCTCGGGTTTTGCTTGAGGATGCTGCGGGGTGGAGTGCGGGCGCGCAGTTCTTGGTCGGCGAGCTGGTGGCACGCGGTGTTGACCAGGGTGTCGCCTGGCATGGAATGCGGCGGATGCTTGAGCTTTCCGCACAGTGGGGTTTTCACACTCGGACGACTCATGCTCGGGAAGACCGTGAGTTGGCGCGTTTAGGGATTAGCAAAAATGCTATCGGGGCGTGGATGGGGCTTATTAACGGGTCACGTCGGGAAGGCGCGAAAGGTTCTTTTTTACTAGGTTTCGCGCGTGGGCGCCGCTCGTTCACGGAGAAGGAAGAATTCCGGTTGAAGATCATTGTGGAAGGGTGTCCTTCTCAACTCTCTTTAGATTCTCCCGCATCGGGGGTGGTTTCGTGAATCTCCCATTCGCTGATAGAAACGGTGGTGACCAGGCTGGTCGTCCACACAACCCCGGCGGTTTTGCGTGCTGCGGCTCGGGCCTCGTCCAGGCTCGTATACCAGGTGGCTTCCTGAACGAAGGGCGGGAGCCGGTCGACGGTGACGGCGTAGATCGTTTCGATGGTGGTTTCGACCTCGCGTGGCCATCCCATTTTTTCCTGACTCATGAGCATCTTCCTTTTCTTGATGCACTGCTCTGTTTTGCGGTGCTACTAACTAGGGGGCTTTGCACGCACACGACCAATGAGTTTTCCCAGGGGGTGGGTTGCCTTGCGTAAACACAAAACTCAACCCGCGCGGGCTGGTCTTGCCTTGCCCTGGGGTCAGCTTCCTGACCTTCCCGGTGAAGGGAGCGTCCTGCCGTGTGTATGGACGGATCCGAGCACGGCGGTGTTTGCGGTGGGTGCGAGTGGTGGCGTGGGCACGACGACTATCGCCGCGTTGTGTGGGTTGGTTGATTATGGGCGTGCGTGGCCGGTCTCAGCCCCGCAGGCGGCGCGGTGTGTGGTGGTTGCCCGTACCACCGCTACCAGTATGGCGGCGGCGCGTGAGTGCGCGGGCGCGGTATTTGGTGGGCGCGTTGCCGGCGTCGAGTGCTTGGGGCTGGTGCTTGTTGCCGATCAGCCCGGGCGCTTGCCGCGTGAGCTGGCGCGTGCGCGTGCGCTCACCGAGAGTGTGTTTCCGGCCGTGTGGCGCCTCCCTTACAGCCAGGCACTAAGGCTCGGGCGAGACGACCCTCAGCTCGCCGCACACAAGGCCGTCCAAGACCTGCGCTCCCTGGCAAGCGCGGGCGAAGAACCAGAAGTTTTTATTGATGACATTCCCGCTGTCGGTGGGGTGTCCCTAGATATCTAAAGGAGAAAACATGTTTACCCAACTATCAACCCTGGAAGCCTACCTTCATGCGGCGCTTTTGCCGTTTATTGAGGTGACGCCGACTCAGCCTCCGGGAACGGAGAAGATTACCCAGATTTTGGGATACGTGGCCTGGGGTGCAGGCGTGTTGTGTTTGCTCGGGATTTTCATTGTTGCGGGCAAGCTCGCCATCAACGCAAGGCATGGGGAAGGTCTTGAGGAAGCCAAAGGCTTGCTTTGGGTCTTGGCGGCGCTCGTATTAATTGGTTCGGCTACCTCGCTTATCGGCGCTTTCATCACCCTATAAGCAGCCCGCAGCAAAAAGACGATACAAGGATTGGAGGGGACAGGCATGGGTAAAGACAATAAGCCAGGCAGTAAGGGGCTGGGTGTAGGGCTAACTATCGGCGGTCTGCTCGTGGTTGCGGGCATTGTGGCGGTGGTGTGGGCGCTCATCGCACCCGCGAATACTCACACAGACCCTACGCCGGTCCCCTCCATATCTACTGCTCCGCCTTCGCCGCAGGCGTCAGCGTCGGCGACGCCTGGGTGTGGTCTGGATTTTAGTGACATGTCGCTACCAGACCGGAATTTCACGCCCGTGTGGCAGGACGGCCCGCTTGGGGTGCGCCTAGCCACGCTCCCGGGCGCGGGGCCGTGCGAGCAGACCCCTGCGGCTCGTGGCTATACGAATACCCCAAAAGCCGCAGTTTTAGCGGCGCTTAATTACGTGTCGTTGTCGTCTGTTGGCGGCCCAAACGCACAAGCTGTCCTCGACGAGTTATTGGCGGACGGCCCGGACAAAAAGGTGTTGCTTGAGGCGGCCGGTGAGCTGGCCGGGCGGGTGCTCCCTGCCCCGCGTCTGGTGGGTTTCCAGGTCTTCGACTACGACCTCGAGCGGGCGAGTATTGGGGTGGCGTTCATGCTGGACGCACAGCCTGGCGTGGTGTTTGGGCGCAGCCTCGACCTCACCTACGACAAGAAAACACAGATGTGGCGGACGCGGCCGGTGGCGGACATGTCCACGGTACTCACGGTGGTTGATCGGCCCTTGTCTACGGGGTGGACGTTATGGACGCGGTAGTGTTTGCTGATTACCTCGCGCCTCTACCTGCGTGGGTGCCCGGCGGCCCGACACCGACGGTCTGCGTGACGGATGTGTGTGGTTGGAATATTTTGAACCCGCTCGCCTGGGTCGGCAAAGGGTTTTCAACGCTCGTCGGCTCCGTCATTGAGCTACTGGCTGAAGCAATGGCTAGCGCCTCCATGTGGCTCCTGGAGTTCCTCGTAGGCTTCGTATCCTCCAATCCGCGCCTGAACTTGCAGGATACGGAGGCGATCACCTGGATCCACGACTCGCTTTCCTATGCAACCGGCTTGTTTATGCTCTTGGGGGTGCTTGTGGGTGCGGGGTCGATGGCTTGGCATCGACGCGGCGAACCCCTACGCGACATGCTCCAATCAGTCATCCAACTCGTTATTGTTTCGGGTGCGGGCGTGACAGTGATCCAACTCTTGATGGAGGCATCCTCCCTTTTCTCAAGCTGGCTACTCAGCTCTTCGGGGTCGATGGAGAGCGTTCAGGCCGCTATCAATGTGATGATTGATGAGGGCACAAATTTAGCGATCCTGACGATCTTCTTGCTCGCGGCGATGCTGCTCGGCACCCTCCTCGCATTGATTTTGCTGTTGTGTCGGGATTCTTTCCTCGTGCTCTTGATCGGTATTTTGCCTCTTTCGGCAGCGGCCACCAACACGGCCGTGGGGCGGCAGTGGTTTGAGAAAACAAAAACCTGGATTATCGCTTTTTTGCTGTATAAGCCGGCGTTCGCGATCATCCTCTCTATCGGTATGAGGCTGATTTCCTCTGGTAGTCCGCCGACGATGACCGCGCGCGTGGAGCAAGCCTGCGGGACCTTCGACGAAGCGAAACTCGAGGAGTACCAGAAGTGTGTCCTGGAGCAGATGAAAACCGCCATCGGAGACGACTCTTCGCTGACGAACTCCGTCACCACTATTCTCGTGGGCGTCGGGGTGTTGGTGTTGGCGGGGTTTGCTATGCCCGCGCTCATGCGTTTTGTGGTCCCCGCAACCGCCTCCATGTCAAGCGGCGCTGGGATGAGTGGGATAGCGGCCGGCCTGGGAGGCGCGGCCGGGGCACTCGTTGCGTCGGGTGCTATTAAGGTTGCGCGCGGCGGGGTAGCCGCAGCGCGGGGCGGGGTCTCGAAAGTCCGGGCTGCCCGCGCCACAAAAACAAGTGCCAGTAGCACGGCGAGTGGTAGTGGTGGTGTGGGTGCGACCGGCGCAGCAACCACCGGAACCACCGGGACAAGCAGGAGCGGCCCGGCGAGTAGGAGTGGCGCGGCTAGTGGCGCTACCAGCGCACCCGCTAATACAGGCAGTGCGAAGAAAACACCGCGGCGTGCGCGGGCGGCGAAGAAGCAGGCACAGACACCCATGCCTTCGGTGTCGGCGGGTAGTCAGGCTAGTGGCGCGGCCCCCACACCCCCATCCAAGCCGGCCTCACCTTTCGCCCTACCCACAAAGCAGCCCGGGCGCGGCGCTTTCGATAAAGCCCGCCAGACCGGCGCCTTCACGTCGAATCTAGCAAGCGGCGCAGATAGTGAGAGCGAGGAAAACGCATGAGCACACCCAGAACCTATGGCCACTGGCGGCGGCCCCAAGCCCCGGGTATCGGGCGGCTTTCCGGGGCGCTGACGGTCGGCGTCTTCGCCCTCCTGATCTTGATGGTTCTTGTGCAGATTATTGCCGGAATCATCCCCGCGTTGGTACTCGGGAGCATCTGCGGCTCGCTTGGTTTGTTGTTTGCCCGCAAAGACATGCATGGGGTGTCACTCGCGGGGAAGATTGGAGAAAGAATGCGATTTTGGCGCTCGCGCAGCCGCGGTGAGAATCTCTACCGCTCCGGCCCACTCGGGGTAACAGGTGGACCTTTCATGCTCCCGGGTATTCTCGCACCTACGAGGGTGGCTGATTTTGTGGATGGTTTCGGGCGTGACTTCGCCGTCATCACCACCGGAAAAACGGGCACCTTCGCTGTCGTCTTCGCCTGCGAAAGTGAAGGAGCATCCCTGGTCACTCAAGACCAGATCGACACGTGGGTGGCGCGCTGGGGGCAGTTTTTAGCGCGCCTGGGCGAAGAACCAGGCCTTATCGGTGCGAGCGTCGTCGTGGAATCCGCACCCGATACCGGCTCGCGCCTTCAGCGTGAAATCACCGCAAACAAGCAAGAAAACATCCCCAACTTGGCCGAACAGATGCTCAGCGAAGTGAGCCAGTTATACCCCTACGGGTCCGCGTCGCTGCGCGCCTACGTGACCCTCACCTTCGAAAACCATTTGGGTAAAGGTAGCGGGAAAACACTCGATTTGGCGGCGGCCGGTCAGGAACTGGCGACTCGTCTACCGTCATTGTCTCAGGCATTGACTGGGACGGGTGCGGGCTTTGTGCGTCCTTTAGATGCCGCGGGTGTGGGGCGGGTGGTGCGTTTGGCGTATGACCCGGATGCGCAAGAGATTTTCGACGACGCACTAGCCAGCAGCGAGGCAGTTACCTTGGAGTGGAATGAGGTTGGCCCGAGTGCCACGCAAGCTAACTGGGACAACCTCATCCACGACAACGCGGTGTCGGTGTCGTGGGTTATGAGCGCCGCACCACGCGGCATCGTCCAATCAAACATCCTTGCCTCGCTGCTGGCGCCGTCTCCTCGTATTGCCCGCAAACGGGTCGCCTTGCTTTAT
The DNA here is from genome assembly GCF_051264595.1 of Actinotignum urematis. NCBI lineage: Bacteria > Bacillati > Actinomycetota > Actinomycetes > Actinomycetales > Actinomycetaceae > Actinotignum > Actinotignum urematis. The sequence goes on from NZ_JBOZBG010000012.1 coordinate 27,736, forward strand.
CGACCTATCGAGGCTGGGCGGGCCGGGGAGATCGTGGAGAAAGATAAAAACGCCGCTTCCGTGCGGGTCTCGTCATCCGCGAATGTGCGGGCACGCGATGAGGTCGCACTTGCTCACGCGGTAGCCTCCGCTGCCGAGGAAGCGGCCGGTGCGGGGCTGGAGAATTTCGGGATGGTGATTACCGCAACCACCATGCGCGATGCCGGAGACGTGAAAGACATGGCCGACGCGGTCGGCTCACTAGCATCGTCGGCGCGGATTCGGATCCGGAAATGCTATGGCGGGCAAGACTCCGCCTTCGCCATCTCTCTACCGCTCGGGGTGATTCCGGGCCGGTATTCGGTGATTAGTGAGAGTGTTCGGGAGGCACTATGACCAGCCAAAGCAATACCACGAGCACTATGAACGGGCGGGGGCCTGGTTCGCGTGGGTTTACCGGACGCGGGGGCGGCCGCCAATCCTATGTTCCGGCACTCCCCCAATGGCGCGGCACCTCGGTGCAGGTATGTGGCCTGTGGCCGTTTGCTAGTGGCGCGCCAGCCCCGCTTATTGGGGTGCCGTTCGGGCAGTGCGAGAAAGGCGGCAGCCTCTCCCCCGTTTGTTTCGACCCGATTAGTTGGTTTCGGGCGGGCATGATCTCCAACCCGAGCATGTTCGTCCTCGGCCTGCCCGGCCTAGGCAAGTCTTCGGCAGTGCGGCACATTAGTTTGGGTCTGGCCGGGTTCGGTGTCTCGACAATGGTTCTTGGTGATTTGAAACCGGATTACGTGGATTTGGTGGAGGCTATGGGAGGCCAATGCATTACTATCGGCCGCGGCGGGGTGAGCCTGAATCCGCTAGACACCGGAAACACCCACCAGGCAGCACAAGCACTCTCTGGCCAAGCCCGCCTCGATCTATTGAATAGTGCTCATGCTCGCCAGCTTACGATGCTTTCGTCTCTTGTTGAGCTGGTGCGCGGGGAACGTATTACCGACCGGGAAAGGACCATCCTTGACCGGGCGCTGCGCGTGTGGGATACCCACAACCCCACCACCGTCCCCATCATTAGCGACATCCTCGCTATTGTTCGGGCGGCACCCGACGACGTACGTTTGGCGGCACTTGATCGCGGTTCCATCGACCGCTACTTGCAAGTCACGGAAGCTCTCGAGGCATCACTCATGGCACTACTCGGGGGCCGTTTTGGGCAAATATTCGCAGCCCCCACCACAACTCCTATGCGGATGGACCGGTCCGTCGTCTTCGATGTCTCCGCGGTGTCGGGTGCGGATGAAGCCCTACAAGCCGCAGTGCTCTTGGCGTGCTGGTCGTACGGGTTCGGGAATATCACGACCTCGAACACCCTCGCCGATAACAACCTCGCCAGCCGTCGGCTGTTTTTCGTGGTCATGGATGAGTTATGGCGCGTGCTGCGGGCCGGGGAGGGCATGGTTGACTCCGTCGACGCCCTCACACGCCTCAACCGCCAATGGGCGGTGGGCCAGGCCATGATCACCCACACCATGAGCGACCTCGAGGCCCTAGCGTCCGAGCAAGCCCGGGCCAAGGCACGCGGGTTCGTGGAGCGCGCCGGAGTGTGCCTCCTTGGCGGCCTACCTGAACGGGAAATGGGTTTGCTGCGCGGTGCGGTGAGGCTGAATTCCGCGGAGGAAGACGTACTCACAAGCTGGCAAGACCCGGGAAGCCTTGACCCTGATACGGGGCGCTTATCTGCGCCGGTGGGGCGTGGGCGGTTCCTCATCAAAGTCGGCCGGCAGCCCGGTATTCCGGCCGAATGCGTCCTCACGCCCTGTGAGCGCGACCTTAGTGATACTTCGTGGAGGTGGCATGAATAATAAGCCTGGAACAACCGGGAATACCGGCACGCTCATCGCCACGTTGGCTGCTATTGGCGTCGGCGCGTGTCTGTGTGCATCCCTTTTCCTCGCCGGCCTCATCACCGGCGAAGCGGTGCCGTTTAACCCGCTCGTTCTCGTCATCTACCTCGCAACCGGCAAGCTACACCTGAGCAGCGTGACGTGGGTGATAGCCGGGATTTTCTCCGCAATCGTCATGAGCATTGCCGGCCTAGTTTCCTGGCGCGTGTTGAAAGTGCGGGGGCGGCGGGTTCGAGGAGACAACAAAGCCAGATTGACCGGCGGGCGCTCTGCTCGCCAAGCTCTCCAACGCAGCGTGGTTGCTGAGAAAGCCCAGCGCCTCGGCATCAGCGGAGATACCCCTGTAGGGTACAAGCTTGGGCGGGCGGTAGACACCGGCGAACTACTCTATGGCGACTTTGAGAGTGTCTCGCTCATGCTCTCCGGGCCACGTGGTGGTAAAACAGCCGGCTACGCCATCCCCTTACTTCTGGAAGCACCGGGAGCCGTATTGGCGACGTCGAATAAACGCGACCTCGTCGACGCCACCCGCTATGCACGCGAGCAACTGGGCGAGAAAGCATGGGTGTTTGACCCCTGCAACATCCTCGGCCGGCCCGGCACGATGTGGTGGAATCCCCTCACCTACCTCACCAGTCCTGCTTATGGCGGGAGCCTCTTCTCGCGCGCCACCCACCTAGCGAAAGTATTGGGGGACGCGGCCCGCGCCGGCACCGCAACCAAAGCATATGACGGCTTTTGGGATGGCGGCGGAGAACAAATCCGCGCCTGCCTGCTAGCCGCGGCCGCACTCGAGCACCGCTCCATGGCCGATGTCTATGCATGGGTGCAATCCACCCTGGATGAAACACCTATCGACATTCTGCGTAACCACGGCATGAGCGAACTCGCCGCGCTACTCCGGGCACAAATGGACCTCCCCAGCGTTACTAAGGGTGGTATGTGGGCACATGCGCGTAGTGGCTTGGAATGGGTGGGCGACCCCGAAACCAGGACCTGGTGGGCCGGGGGTGGGGCAGAATTCAACCCAGCCACTTTCGTGCAAACCCGCGAAGCCTTGTTCTCGATGTCCGTCGACGGAGCAGCAATCTCACCCTTGGTCGCGGCGCTGACGGCCGTGACGTGTTTGGCGGCTGAAAACTACGCGCAGAGTCAGCACGGCGGACGGCTTGCCACGCCGATGATGGTCGTGCTCGATGAAGCCGCGAACGTGTGCCCGTGGCGCGAGCTTCCGCGGCTTTATTCTCATTTCGGGTCGAAAGGCATCTGCCTCCACACGATTTTGCAGTCCTGGTCGCAAGGCGTGAGCGTGTGGGGCGAAGCGGGCATGAACATGCTCTGGTCGGCCGCGAATAACGTGCTTTATGCGGGTGGTGTGAAAGAGACGGAGATCCTGGCGAAAATATCGAAGCTCATCGGCACTTACCGCACATCCCAACGCTCCACATCACTGTCGAAGGGTGTGCGATCGACCTCCATCTCCCAAAACTCGCTCGAAGTACCTATAGCGAGTGAAGCCGAGCTAGCGGCGTTGCCGGCGTGGCGTGCCTGGCTGTTTGCTTCAAAATCCCGACCCACACTCATAAAGCTCCTCCCCTGGTTCGAGGGAGAAAATCAAGAGCTGGTGGAGGAGTCTATTGCCCGCTACGGCTCGAACGCCACACCTAGTAGCAGTGCTGCGCTTGGTGGGGTGCGTGATGCCTGGACCAACTAACCAACAACCACATTTTTTCATCAACACAGAGAGGTAAGAGATTATGAGTGAACAGACTGAAGATGTCATGGACGAGACCGTTGAGTCCCTTGCGGCCTTAGTGAAGGCGGCGTCGATGATTGTCGCCCGCGTACAGACGGAGTATGCCGCGCATTTGCAGCGCTCGGCGCAGCGCGCAGCCACCGCCCAGCAGGCTTTCACTGCGCAGCTTGGTGTGGCGCGTCCTTTCCTCGCCCAAGCAAGTAATGAACGCTGGTGGGACTCAGCTAGCGCGATGGATATTGCTCGCATGTATGGCCTATCGAAGAAATATGCAGGGGCTGATCCATTGGCCGCGCAAGCACATGCACGTGTCGCGTCTTTCCTGGAAGACCACGGAATCACACCCGACATGATCGACGGCGCCGACACCGACTCACTCTCCCAGGAGCAGGTAGACAGGCTCACCGCAGCCCTCGACTCCCGTCCTGACGTAGCGACGTCGGACAAGACACCAGCGGACACCACTCGTGCGGCCGCGACCACCCCGAGGGTTGGTATGCCGGGGGCTGGTGTGGAGCACGAGGCAGCAGTAGAACCGGTAGCCCCGGTCTTGGGCATTGAAGCGATGAAACAGAGGATAGCGCAGATGCGGGAGAAAGCCGCAGCAGCCGGCATTACTTTCGGCGATGCTACCGGCGAAGGCGCCATCATCGGAGAATTGAGCGTCCAGGCCGCGTGCCCGGGTAACCCTGCCGCGCGAGCGGCCGCTGTCGCGATGCCTGGCAAGAAGAAGCCGAAGGCAGAAAACGTGGCGAGCGAGCAAGCCGCCAAAGCCCAATAACAATACTGAGCCGTGAGTTTTCGCGTGTTTGTTGCTGTGGTCTATTTACTCGCGGGTAGGTGAGGGCTTGACGTGTCTATTTTTATTAGGATGTGAATCGTGAGTATTCCTCGAATTGGTGCCGTGGACCTGTTTTGCGGGGCAGGTGGACTATCGTGCGGCCTGAGCCAGGCCGGTATCCGCGTGCTCGGCGGAGTGGATATGGACGAGAAATGCCGGTTTCCTTTCGAGGAGAACATCGGCGCGAAATTCGTATGCCAATCAGTTACCGAGGTAAGCAAGAAAGACCTGGAAAAACTCTGGGGTAAAAGCAAAGTTCGTCTCCTGGCAGGGTGTGCTCCATGCCAGCCTTTTTCTTCCCAGCGACGCGGTGCGGACACGAGCCGTGAGAAAGAATGGGGGCTGTTGGGTGAGTTTGAGCGCCTTGTAGAAGAAACGCTGCCCGATTACGTGACAATGGAAAACGTTACGGGCCTGCAACGCCAGCCCGTATTCGCTAGCTTCGTGACGAAACTCGAATCGTTGGGTTACTCGGTGGACTATAAGGTTCTCAAGGGCGAAAATTTCGGGCTACCCCAACGTCGACGCCGACTCGTTTTAGCCGCCTCTGCCCACGGGCCACTGTCTTTACCAACATCACAAGAAGGTGCGGCCGTGAGTGTTGGCGAAGCCCTCGCCGGCCTTCCAAAGCTCAAGGCCGGTGAACATGATCAAAGCGACCCACTCCATAAAGCGCGCGCGTTAAGCCCGTTGAATCTTGCTCGCCGTCGGGCCTCACGTCCGGGCGGTACATGGCTTGACTGGCCTGAAGATTTACGCGCGCCATGCCAGAGACGGGATAGTGGGCAGAGTTTTAAATCCTTCTACGGCGTTATGAACCCGGCCGAGCCTTCCCCAACCATCACGACCCAGTTCTTCAATTATGGGTCTGGACGTTTTGGTCATCCTTTCCAGGAACGTACGATTACGCCGCGGGAGGCTGCTATTTTGCAGGGTTTCCCGCGCGATTATCGTTTCGTTGAGCCTGGTAGCGAGATCACTTTCAAGGGATTGGGAAAGATGATCGGTAACGCTGTTCCTCCGGTTTTTGGGAAGTTGGTCGGCGAGCTTTTCACACGCGATCTTCAACGACGCCGGTGACGTGTTCACTGGTATGTCATGATTAGAGCTATGAACCAAGAAGCTGAATATCAGTTCGTGTTTTCCCTGACGACGCTTGACCATTTAGGTCGTGGTCTTTACCGGAATTTCATCACGATCCTGGGCGAGGCGATTTCTAATGCGTGGGATGCCGACGCCACTAATGTATGGATCACGTTTGACCGGAAAAATGATGTGATGACCATCAAGGATGATGGTATTGGGATGACATCGGATGACATCCAGAATAAGTTCTTGAAGATTGGTTATTCCAAGCGCAAGGAACGCGGACGTCTTTCGGGTAAGAAACGCCCGTTTATTGGAGCCAAAGGTATCGGAAAATTGGCGTTGCTTTCGTGCGCCGATAAAGTCACGGTGTCCTCGAAACCGGCAGGCGGGCCGGTTTCTGGGTGCGTGATTGATAACCAGGTAGTTGATAATGCTATCGTGGAAGATAAAACACAGTACGAGCTGAATCTTCCGAGTATTACAGATTCAGTCCGAGACGACTTCGACTACCTTAAGCACGGAACGCTTTTAAAATTCGAGGGCAATAAAGCGAAAAACTCTACCGACATTTTTCTGCGTAAGGCTCTGGCTTTAGATTTTCGCTTCTCACTGCTAGATCCGAGCTTCACGATATTTTTCAAGGGCAAGCCTATCGGGCCGGGCGATGCGCGCGAACTCAGCGACGCAACGCAGTTTTTATGGAGGATCGGGAAGGATTTTGAGGACCCGTTCGTGAGCAGCATTCAGGCTTCCCGTAATGACACCCTGGAGTTCTCCAGTGTTGCGAATGTACGTGGTTTTATCGCTAGCGTGAGAAAGCCTGAAAGTCTCAATGTTTTCGGTACCGGTAAGCGTATCGGAGTAGATCTATTCGTCAACGGTAGGTTACGTGAACGCGATATCCTATCGCGGCGACCATCCGCACGAGTCCCGGAACAATACTTGTACGGACAAATCCACCTTGACGCACTTGACGGCGAGTTCTCGGATTCCGATCCTTTTACCTCTTCGCGTGAGGGTGTTCAGGAAGATGAGCCGCTCTTGAATGCATTCCTAGACGAGTGGGCACAAGACATACGTCGGAAAGTGTACGACCAATGGGATAAGTGGCGTCTCGAGCTCAAAGAAGAAGGCGACCCCGAGCAGACAGGTCGCCGGAGTGCTGCTCAGCGTGCGGCCGATAAATACATCAAGGAAGAGAATAAGGAGTTCGCGAAACGCTCGCCCGAATACAAGGACCGGATCGTTAAAGAGCTTGAAAACCCGCGCATGACCGAGGGGCTGCACCAGAATCTTGCGCATTATGGCGACCTTTATCGGTTAGAGAATCTAGTCCGAGACCTGCACCGCAAACTCCAGATAACTCTCAGTGAAAGATCGCGCACCCGAGTGGAAAAGTACCGCAACCAGGAAAAGAAAAACGAAAAAGATGCCGGCTACGTAGAACCGTGTCGTACACCGCAAGAAGACCTGTACTATCTCGGATTCACCGACCTTCTGAAAGAAGCTTCTTCTTCGCTTGAAGACTCCTGCGTTACGGACGATTTTCAATGCAAGATATCGCCGTTGCGTAATATTGTCATGCATACGGCGCAGCTGACGCCTTACGCGACCCGGCATTTCACCGAAAACACCAATAAAGCACTGGTTTACTACACCCATCTCGCATATGACCTAAACGAGGAAAACGGTCAAACTGCAATGCTTTCACGCAAAGACGGAGGAGATGAGTCAGCCGCCACTCAGGAGTAGCCTACGTTCGATTTCGAGCCGAAAGCGAGCGCCCAGCTCTGAAACCGCGCTCGAAATCGCCGCTGTGGTTTGCTGCATCTGATCCTGCAAACCACAGCGGGAATGCCAGTACTACGTAGACAAAAGTAACCAAGATTCCGATGATCGCCATTAATAGAGTTTCTCCCCCGTCTATCCGAAAAAGCACGTAGAGGGCCACGCTAATGCCTCCCAGCGCATAAATGCAGGCTGTCCCAGGGGAGATAAAATCGACCCAGAGAGCCCAAATACAGGCAGCTGCGAAAGCAGAATTCGGTACAAAGTTTGATGGAGCTCCATTCTTGTAATCAGCTACAAAAGAAAAACATATCAAAATGAGCCATATCGTAAAAACAAACTCCAGCGCAGATTCGGGGATTTCAGATTTGAGTGATTGGTAAGTGTTCTCAATCCAGTCTCCCAGTGCGACAAGTTGAAAGGAACGCGCAACGCCGGCGAAATTAGAAAATCCGGATTCCCCGAATCTGAAAAACGACAAGATTGAAGCCAGGAGATAAGACGAAACCACAAGGTTTACGAGGGTTCGAAATTTAAAACCGAACCCGGTGAGCAAGTTTTCCCAGGCGATCATTTTTGGCCTTTCTAAATGGTGATTGCTTGCGATGAACCATTTTAAGTAGCCAACCAATATGAGCCGCTACTTTGGATCCATACTGCCTGTAAGGTTTCGTAGGGGAAAGAATAGGTCGAGGAACCCCGGCACCGCGAGGACGGATCTAGCTCATTACCGGAAAGTAGATAGCTGGTGCCGTTTCCCTTTGCCCGGGAACATTTTCGCGCCGGGTTGCTATTTCTTCACCTGTTTCCTGTGTGAAAGAAACGAACGGCAACGAAAGGTCCCTGCCCGAGCGTGCGTAGTGCGTCGTTGCGGTACATCCTTTGAAAACGTTGTTCGGGTCGAGGAGGACGCGCATCATCGGGTCTGCGACGTCGGTGAACCATGCCGCGAGGCCGCCTACGGGCCGCTCGAAGCGGTAGATTTCCCAGGCTTCCCACATGGCCCTAACCCGGGTTCTAGCTTCGGGGTGGTCCCACCATAAGGGGCACCATACGCAGCCGGTGGTGATGGAGCGGCGGTAGTTTGGGGCGAGCCATTTCTCGAAGAAAGCGAATTCATCGGCATACATGGGTTTGAATTTTTGTTTTCCGGGCATGAAAATCCTCTCCTCACTTAACTTATAGCCATGGGCAGTAGTGAACGGCGTGGCCGATATGCGTCTTTTCGGCCGTCTCAAGGATGGTTTTCCCGTTATAGAAGTCGGGATTAATCATGCGTGCAAGACACAATGTGGAGACGTGCCGGGTTCCGTATTCACGCAGGCGTGCTGCGACCGAGAAGATATGGGAACCGGATACCCAGGTGTCGTCGATGACGAGGACTCTCGGCGGGGTTGGGCGTATAGCGAATTCGTATCTGTTTGGACTTACTTGGCGTGGATCGCTGCCGGTGTCGAGGCTTCGGATAGGCAGGTAGGGAAGGTCTTCATTCAGGCGGATAGTGTTGGTGAGGATGTGGTAAAGGGGGTGGGCAGTGCCTTCTTCTGGAGCGCGTTTAGTTGAGGGAACGAGTGTCCAGGCATCGTAGCCTCGGATTATTTTCCCGCATGTGCAATCTAGATGATTGTTTAGCTGGATGCCCAGGATCATGCATAGTGCTGGTCGTGCCAGGCCCTGCTTGATCTGATTCCCGCGTGCCTTGTAGTCATACATGTAGCGCAAGAGCTGGCCACCCTTAGATACGTAGGTACAAAAGCCAGTCTCGTCGATAAGCTTTGGGTAGTGACGGCAGCGCGGGCAGTACTTGTATCGAGGGTCGAGAGGGCCGCGGCACACCGCACATACGTATGGTTCTAAATCAGCGGAAATATAGTCAAGGTTCCCAATGGTCGGGCCGGCTTGTGCCCAGATAAGGGAGAGTTCCTGCCGGGTAATCATGTCAGGGCAAAGAGGTTGTAGGCACGCGCGATATTCTCCAATGCCTGGCGAATTTCCTTCATGGTCGACGCGATATACACGCCCGGGTTATCCGCGAGCTTGCTTGCCCATTGTGTTTGACGAACGACGGGCGCGAGCAGGATAACGCTGCGCCCGTGCGCTAGTGCGGCGCGTACTTGGTTGCGGGTTCCAGAGTATTCGCCAGCGGCCACCACTATGGTCGCTTGGGAATATCCGGACATGGTGGCATTGCGCATCGGGAACGACACCTTGGTTGGCGGAGCGCCTGGCTCGAATTGGGTGAGAACCAGGCCCCCACTCTCAACAATTCTCGAACGTAACTGCCCGTTCTCGGGCGGATATGTAATGTCGATACCGGTTCCCATGACGGCGATGGTGCGCCCACCAGCCTCCAAGGTGCCTTCGTGAGCTGCGGTGTCGATACCGCGCGCGAGTCCGCTGGCGACGCTATAGCCTTGCTCAACCACTAGGTGGGCGATCACTCGCGCGCGCTCACAGTCCTCTCGTGTGGCTTGGCGTGAGCCAACAATAGCGACCGCTCGGTCTACAGGATTGATCTCGCCTTCGTAGTAGATGAGCAAGGGAGCATCGCGTGCTTGGGCGAGGTATTGGGGATAGTCGTGATCTAAGACCGAGAGGATATTGATGCCACGCTCTTGCCAGGTAGTAATATCGCGGGTGGCTTGTTCGCGCTCTATCTGGCATGGCTGGAGCGCTCCGGGGTCGACCTCCATAAAGGCTGCGTCAATCCCCTCATAAAGCAGGGTGGCGAGGCGTACCGGTTGCGTGATCTTCTTATTGGTTTTACGCGCGAGAGCAAGAATGTCCGCTAGCTGACTCATCGTTGTTGCCACCTCCTGTTCTTGATTGCAATCTTAGCGTTACCACCATATTCGTAAAGGGGAAGCGTCACTGGAAACGACCATGCCAGGCGTGCAACCTTAGGCATTCCAGTTTCCTTCTCCGAGACTTGGCGCATTTCCATAACTAGCTTCGCTTCCCTTACCTTTACGCAGGTCTATCTGTCCATCCAGCGTTAGCCCACTCCAATCGGGCTGCCCGTATTCCACTCCAGGAAGCCGACTACCGGCGTCGGTGCGTGGTTCGGGCGCGGCGAGTGTTGCGAGGGCGGTCTTGGTTTCTTTTAGCGTGCGGCGGGCGAGTGTTAGTTCGCCGTGGGCGGTCTGGAGCCGGTTAATACCGGTGACGATACGTTCCATTGAGTCCATGACTTGGTTGCTGACCCATGCGGCGCGGCTACGCGGCCGGCTCAAAGCGCTGAGCGCCCGCAACCCGCTCGTAAACGCGGGCGAGTAGCGATGAGGCGCAGGTGTGTGTTTGGTTTGGGCGCGCCGGCCTAGGACTTGGGATGCACGGGCGAAGGCGCGGCCTTGTTCTGGGCCGTAGGCGTTTGCGAGGCCGGCGAAGAGTGCGGATGCACGAGCGCAGCTATCGGCCACTGCCATGCAATCGCTGGTGTCGGCGCGCTCAATGTCGGTAATGGTTTGGGTGAGTGCTTTTCCGAACTCACTCCATACCTGTGCCTCATCATTGTCACGTGTGCGGGAGGCGGGTTTCCAGATCGCTACCGCGCTTGATCGCGTAAGCGGGTTGTCCCACCACGTCTCGCGCAACACCGACAAAGCGACGTCGGCCGACATACGGCTTGAAGAGTACCAGGTGGGTTTGTGTCCGGGTTCGGGTTTAGCGGCCACCGAATACGAGATTGCTTCACTTGCTTCGTCGTTGAGGCGTGCGGATACGAGCAGGCCCGATGCACGCAACCGGGTGGCGAAGTCGCTCTCACTGGCGACGCTGCCGGCGATGTCTCGGATTTTTTCTTCAAGCATCCGTGCTTGCGCGGGCGTATGCGGTGCCGGGTCTCTGAGCGGGTTCCATAGGTCAGCTGCCTTGCGACGCTCCTCTAGGGTGTCGTTCCACTGGGCGCGTAGGCGGGTGAGGGTGAGGTCGCGGGCCACACGTCCTCCGCCAATCCAGATAGCGCGTTTACCGGGCTCGGTTTTGGTGACGGTGTAGGCGACAACGCCTTGGCCCTTGGCGTAGCGGGGCCGGAACTGTATGCCGTGGCGCGTGAGTTCTTCGAGGTATTCGCTTTCGGTAGAGGCCGCACCGGCTGCCAGGCGCATCGCTGCCTCTAAATCGAGACGCAGCTCCTTGTTGTCTTCGGTTTTGTAGCCCCGGGAAGCGTAGTTGTGTTTGCGTGATTCGAGGACCGCGAGACCGTATTTTTCTTCCAAAGCCGTGCAGAGTTTTTGGGAGCGCTTATAGTCGAGCCAAGTATTGCCTTTGGTCCCATCTTCACGCACGAGCACGAGCGCGATATGAATGTGGTCGCCACCGTTCTTGGTGAATCCGTGGCGCACAGCTATCCACTGGCACGGCGACTTCGAGGTTGTTGCTCGGTTGTCGAATTCCATTCCCTCCACAAAATCGCGCGCAATATTCGCCCATGTTTCGTCACTCAAAGGTTCTTCATCCGGATGCAAGGAGAGCGAGCAGTGCCAGACGTGGGCGGGTGTTTTTTCTTTCGACACGGGGATAGCACGTTCTTCTTTATAGTCCCAGCGGGTGACTTCACCGAGAATCTGAGTGCCGTGCTCAAGGCGGTTTTGGTCGAGGAGTTTCGCGACGATTCTTTTTTCGTCTTGCTCGAGGACGCGCCCGCCATAAGCCCACTCGGAAGCGATGTCTTCACTGCCCGCAACAATATGCTGATCACTGTGTTCGTTGGCGCGCCCCGGCCCAAACAAGTAACGCACTAAGCCGCCGATATCTCCGCCGCGCATGATGTTCGGGATCATAAAAGCTCCACCAACTTAATGCGCAGTAAGTTGATCGCGTTGACTTGGGAGCGCAGTTGCGCAGCGACTTCACGTGCCTCCGCGGGGAAGGCTTGTTCACTGTTTGCCCAGTGTGCGATCTGGTTAATGTTGGTGGCTTCGCCTTGGATTTGCCGACGCAGTTTGCGTAGCTCAGCGAGCACTTCGCGTATCTCACCGGCGCTGACTTGCTCAACCTTCCGGCCCAATCCGAAGCGCACGAGGTAGTCCGACATGGACACTCGCGCGCCGGCCGCTTTCATTTTCAGTTCTTCATATTGAGAGTGCTTGAGTTTGAGGTGGAAGGAGCGGCGCGGGTCGTCTTTCGGCGCGGTCGAGGCGTACGTGATCGGCGCGCGCACCGACTCCGTGTTGCTCGCCACCGCTCCACCTCCCTCGCTCACAATGAGGCCCGGCCCGGGCGCAAAGCGCGGAACTCTGCTTGGGCCTTGTGGCTAGTATAGCCCCTCAAGCTGATTCGTGCACACGAATCTTTAGCTTGCTCCACGCCACTCGTGGCGTGGAGGTTACGCGCAGCGCTGAGCGGGTTGGCCGGGGCGGGTGGCCGCGTAGCGGCCGGGCGCTCCGATTTGCGCGCGCCCTGGGCGCGCGCCTGCGGGGCCGCTGGGTGTGGTTGGGCGGGTGGTGGATTGGGTGTGCAGAGGGGCCGGGTGGCGCGTTCTCATCCGTGCCAACTTTGTTGGCACGGGCCTCGGAGGTCCAGGGGCACCCGTGCCCCTGGCGGAGTGTGAGGCAGAGCCTCACCCCACCCGCAAACAGCCAGGGGAAGGGTAACGCGTGGCGTGGGCAGTGCGAATTGTTGCCAAGTTTCTTGTCGGGGTCGTGTGCGTGCAAAGCCCCCTAGTTAGTAGCACCGCAAAAAAGAGCGGCGCAGTGATGTAAGGAGAATTTTCGTGGACGAAAACATGGACGCTAACGCGATGACAAGCAGCGCTGGATGCGCGAGTAAAGAGGTGGAGGCGTTGCGTGCGGCCGAGCAAGAACGCTTCACCAAGCGCCTTGGGGCAGGTGTGCGTTTGCAAGAAATAGCGGCGCGCTTGCGCGTGCTTGAGGGTGAGTATCGGGGTGCGTGGACGCAGGCTTTGAAGTCCGGGTGGAGTGAGCGCGAATTAAAAAACTATGGGCTAACTGCGCCGGTTCAACCGCGTAAAAAGCCGCGCGCCAAACGCACGACTAGTGCGAGCGCAGACGCGCACAACGTGGAGCAAACAAGTAGCGAACAAGGTGGCGCGATGTAGTTCGTTGCGAAATGCACGGCGGGCGGGACCCCGTGCATGTGGGTGTCCCGCCCGTCTCGCGTTTTAGCAACGCGATAGTTACATGAGTGCGTTGCCGTGCTCGCGCGGATCGCTTGCTTCACGCGCGCTAAGAGTGCGTGCTGCGTTTACCGCTCGGCTCACCGCAGTGAAGATCGGAGCGGCCGCTTGGCGCTTATAGTTCGCCGCGCAATACGCCCGATACTCGGCCCGCACACTCGCCGCGTCGTCGGTCCATGCCGGGTCAATTTGGTGACAGTAGCGTGCGTCTTCCCTACTGCCTAACAAGAGTGCGCGCACCAGTTGTGCACTGCCACGTAGCTGTGCTTCGCGTGGTCGGTCTTCACGGTAAGCAGCGCTTGTTTCGGATCCGGGATACGCAAACAAGGACGCGCGAAAACGGCTCGGAAGGAGCGCATCCACCTCAGGATCAAGGAACACTATCGTTCCCGCGCTCTCATAGGTTGCGGTTTCAATACCCGGGGCAAGCACCTCCACGCGCTCGGGTGTTTCACCCCGGTAGATAGGTGGAACATACCGCACGTTCACGCTCTCCTCACTGGTGACGTCATCCGCGTCTGCGGTCTCAAGATCACGCGCCACGGGTTCGGTTTGTGCATCGACGTCGGCGCTCCACCCGGGCGCTACCTCGTCGAGATAGGCGGCGTCTTGGCGCGAGTCGAGGAGCAAGGCACGGGCGACTTGCCCGCTCCCCGCAATGTTGCCGGTGTGCTCAATATCCAGGTCTGGGTAGGCATACAAGGCGGGTTCGCCGGGTTCAGGGAAGATCCTATGATACGGAAAGCCGACTTGCTCGTTGCGTTCTTCGTCAAGGAAAGTAACGACGCTCTCACCGTACTTCGCAATGAATACACCGGGCGCGGCCTCAGTGAGCGCGCTGCGCTCGACACCGTCGTAGAGAGTAGGGATGCTCGGTCGTATCGTGGCCGCTGGCTGTTCGTCGTCTACATGATCGGCGACGTCGCCAGTCACCTCCACCGCATCGCTTAGCTCTCTTTGCTCGCTGTGGTTATCGGTGGCCGCTAGCGTTTTACTTTCCCCTTGGCCCTCGTCGAGTGGGGTGCGGTGGACGAGTGGCTGCGCCACCGTGCCCGGTGCGTGGGTGAGTGGGTCGGCCATGGCTTCCAGCTCGAGAAGGTCCGCGACAAACAGGTGTGTTTGCGCGTTGCTTGTTAGGCGCGTGAGGGCTTGGCCGTTTTGGTTGCCGGCAACAATCCCCAACACCTCCCAGGTGTATTCGCGTGACTCATATCTAGCGACGGCCGGGAGGGTTTTCCAATTCTCGATAGTGTCTATCGGGGTTGGTTTGGGTGGGAGGGGGATACGCGGCCAGCCGGCTAGCCCCTCGAAGAATCCCTCGTGTTCCTCATATTTAATGCCTTCCCGGAAACGCGCCTCTTGTTCGCGGTGGGCTTTGGTGTCTCCTTGGTCTTCGAGGGCAAGAGTGATTTCTTTCGAACGGGTACGCACGGCCGCGTACTCTGCCTCGTGTGGGAAGGCTTTGGTGGAGAGTTCTTGGGCGCTTTGGGCTTCTTCCCGTAGGAACTCGAGGTTTTCTTTTTCTTCCTCGAGACGCTGGGGAAGTCCAGCGACGAGGTTTTCTAGGCGTTGGATGAGACCACTTTGGCCGCGCTGCAAGATAGAGAGCGGGATACCGGCCCGTGGCCCATACCGCACTTCTTTCAGGTCCACGGGTGTGAAGATGATAGAGACATCGGAGACCGTGCCTAGGCGGCTGTCGGCCTCAACGCGGGCGATATCAAGTTCGATGCCACCGAGTTCTATTCTCACGCCCCGGGGCACGGAATACGTGCCGCCCGTGCGGCGTACGTTCTCGATGATGTAGGGCGATATGCGTGCGGAGACGGCCCGTGAGAGGGCCTGGGCGGCCGCGGTCCGCTCCGTAAAGGTGCCTAGGTCGATACGGATCGAGAACCGATCCCCGCTCGTATCACGTATGTAGCCCTGGAGGTGATCCAACGTGGCGATGGTTTTCTCGCTCGCCCGAATGCGCAGGTCGAGGGTGCGGGTGTCGTCGATGGCCCGGTTACGAGTCCTCTGCCAAGACGAGTGCAGGGCCTTGTATTTTTGCAGGGTTGCGTCCACTTCGCATTTCTCGAGCAGGAGCGGGTTTCCGGTAGCGATTGCTTTCGCACGCCCGGCCTCCATCTCCTCCGGCGAAACATCCTCGACAGAGCGCGTACCAGTCTTGTTGGTCATGATCTGCGCGATCGAGCGCGCCTTACGCTCATTCGTCTGCCACATATAGGCAGCAAACGAACCCGTCACCACATACCTATAATTGTAGACTTCCGGGTTTTCATTGCCTTGGCGGACCATACGTCCGTCGCGCTGGGTAATGTCGGTCGGCCGCCACGGCACGTCAAGATGGTGGGTGGCGATGCAGCGTTTTTGGACGTTCGTACCCGTGCCCATTTTTTGGGTTGAGCCAATCAAAACCGCAACCCTCCCCTCACGGCAATCCCGGAACAATTCTTCTTTTGCTGCATTATTGGGTGCTTCGTGGATGAACCGCACCGAGCCTTCCGGCAGACCCAGCTCATAGAGTTCGCTTCGGAGCGCATCGTAAGTATTCCACCCAGGCTTGGGTGTGTCGTAGTCGCAGAAGACCAGCTGCAACGCCCCCGGGATAGCGGATTCTTCACCATCGATGCCGCTATAGCGGTTGTCTTTAGTCTGTTCCCAGATCCGGTAGATGTTACGGGCGGCAACTTCGCTGACGGGGTGGTCGATAGGTTCGCGGCCGCGCAGCCGAAGGTCAAGCGCACCAAGCCTCCCGTCAGTACTCAAGGCGAGCATATTGTCGTTGCCGCTGCTCCCCGCGGCAATGCGATCAGCACGCCTCGCGATATCGTCCATGAAGGCTTTCATGTTTTCTCCGCCGTCGATGGAGACGATTTGCGGGGCGCGCTCACCATCCGCGTTTGGCGCAAGCAGGGGGATGTTGAGGGAGAGTTCGGCCGATGTTTTGACGTCGGCGGCGATACCCCACAGGCTCAGGAATTCGGGGAGGTTGTGGAAGCGTGAGATGCGGGTACGCATGCGGAATCCCCCGGAGGGTGAGATTTCAGCTTTGCGTTCCGAGCGGGTGAAGGTCGCCGCGAACGCGTCGAAAGGCTCGATACCGGCGTCTTTGAGCACGCTAGGTGCGAGGTATCGCATCATGGTATGTGCTTCGGCCAGGGAGTTGGAGATGGGGGTGGCAGTGGCGAGGGTGCAAATCCTCCCACCCGGATTCTTGGCTCTCAGATAGTGGAGTTTCATGTCCAAATCGGCCGTGTAGGCATTACCGTCGCCGGTACCGATACCCTCAAGTTTCGTGATGATTTTGAGGTTTTTGTAGCGGTGTGCTTCGTCGGCGATGATGTAGTCGATGCCGGTTTCCTCAAACGAGATACCGGGGTCGGTGGGGTGATCGAGTGCCTTTTTCAAGGTACCTTCCAGCGAGTTGATTTGGTTGGTCATTTCGTTGATTGTGGAGGAAGAATCGCTGGCCTTAATCGCTTCTTCCAGCTCATCAATGCGCGCCTCGATGTATTCTGCTTGGGTCTTATTTGAGCAGCCCAATGCCTTGAATTGCTCGTGGGTCATGACGACGGCATCCCAGTCGTTGGTGGCGACTTTCGCAACGAACTCGCGCCGCCCGCTTTTGGTCAGATCATCCGAGGTAGCGGTGAGCACACGCGCTGCGGGGTAGGTTTGCTGAAACTCCGAGGCAAACTGGTAAAGCACGTTCGCTGGCACCGTGATGACGGGTTTGTGGATGAGTCCGAGGCGCCTTAGTTCCATCGCCCCCATAATCATGGTCTTTGTCTTGCCTGCCCCGACCTGGTGGAATAGCCCGACGGATTCTTGGTAGATCATGCGTGCCACGCCAGAGCGTTGATGTGAATACGGGGTGATGTCTTTCGCCAGACCCGGGAGGGTGAGTTTTTCGCCCATGCCTGTGTAGTCGCGGGGCAGATATGAATTGAACATCTCGTTGTAGCGGGCCTCGAGCCGTGCGGCGCGCTCGCCGTCTGCCCAGGCCCATTCGGTGAAAGCGGTGGCCATATCGTCCATTTTCTGGGCGACGGAGGCGGTTTCGGCGCGGTCGATGAATTCTTCACCGTCAATGGTTTTAGATTTCACCGTGATAGGGGTGTGATTGAGAAGCGCCTCAAAAATCTGAGTGCCGCTACGGCGTTCCGTGTTCCATATGCGGCGGGCCTTTGCGGAAGGCTGGTAGCCGTCCTGGACGGCTTTCCAAGCACCGGTAACCGGGTTATAGCCAACCTGCCCGACGCGCTGTTGGTGCCACCCCATGACGACCTCGGAGTAGAAGGCGTGGTGGTCGGCTACGCTTATCCACGGCGCCCCCGGGCTGATCTCGATATCCGATAGGGCGAGTGGTTCGGGCATGACAGCCTTGAGAGCCGCGATATTCTCGCTCATGCGGGCATCGGTTTCGAGTGCGTCTTGGGCGGCCACCACCTTGGCGTGGATATTGCCCGACAGATAAGCGCTGCGCTCTACCAGCTCGCCAGTCTCTGGGTCGAAGAAGGTATGCTCGCGCAAGCCGGCCGTGACTTCCTCATCGGCCAAGCCGGTGAGATAGCCAATGTATTCGGTGTCGACTCGGCCTTTCTCAACCATGCAGATAGCCAAGCCGTCTTCGATAGTATCGGCACCCAGGGGTTTGAAGGTGATGCCGATTTGGCGGCGCTCAAGGATCCCGGCCGGGCGTGCCGTGCGGGCGTCTTTATCGAAAACTTCAATAGCCATGGTCAAGGCCGCGTCCGGGTCAGAGCGGAAGACCCGCACCGCAGGTACGTCAACCCAGGAGAGTTTTTCTTCCCCGGTTTTCCGGTCCGTATACCAACGCTCCCGCTGGGAGTTGAGTGGACCATACTTGGCCACATACGCTTCATATGCGGCTTTGAGGCGGTTGCGCGCTTGGGTGAGTGTGGGTGGGTTTTCCTGGGTTTGGGACTCAAACTCCACCAGCGCCCGCACTTGGTCACGCAAATCAAGCAACGTCGTGAGTTGAGCGGTAGCGTTTTTCGCAACCTTCACAGGCTTGTTACCACTTGCGGTGTAGCGCTCGAACCCAGCCTCGGTCTTGGTGATGCGGCCGAGCTTTTCCTGGTCGACCGGGCGCAACTCAATCTCACCCTCGTAAGCGTCTTGTCGTGGGGCGAATACAAGACCGGCCTCCCTTGCTTGGGAGGTGATTGTGGCGAGGGTGGTGGCAAGTTGCCCCTCCAGCGCATCTATATTCCCACTCACGCTAAGCGCCGGGCCGTATTGGTTGGTGGTTTCTTCCCACTCCCCCAAGACATGCTCCGCGTGGGTGTGGAAGTATTCATTCACAGGAAACTCACCCGCACCAATAGTGAGTGGGTGGGTGTATTCCCAATCGAAAGGCTGAGGTTCTTCGCCTTTTTCCCGCCGCCGGAAGATCAAGATGTCGGAGACGACATCAGTGCCGGCCATTGCCTCATGCGTGCCGGCCGGCAAACGGACAGCACCCACAAGGTCGGCCCTAGCGTAGAGTTCGCGCCGCACTCCCGGGTTCTTCGAGTCCATCGTGTAGCGCGACGTTAATACGGCGACGATGCCACCGGGCCGCACCTGCGCTAGCGCTTTACTCACAAAGTAGTTGTGGACGGTGTGGCCACCGGGGTTATAGACCGGGTCATACGGGCGGTAATTACCGAAGGGAACGTTCCCGATAGCCGCGTCGAAATAACCGCCTTCGTCAAGGTCAGTGTCCGTATAAGACTGTGCTCGTATGTCGGCGTTGGGGTAGAGCCTGGCGGCGATAGCGGCAGGGGTCGGGTCGATCTCAACACCCACCATCCGCACCGCTGCTGGCGCGGTGCCGATGAACATCCCAACACCGCAGCCGGGTTCCACCACCCGCGCGCCCTCTACCAGCCCGAGGTTGCTCAGCGCGCCCCACAAAGTGCGGGCGATGGTCGGGTTGGTGTAGTGGGCATTCGCTGTGGACTGTAACGCCCTCTTATAGGAGTCTTCGTCTATGAGGGCTTGTAAAGCTTCGCGTTCGTGCTTGTAAGTGTCGGTACGAGTATCGAAAAGCGTGGAGAGGCCTCCCCACCCGGAAAACCGCGCCAACACCTCCTGCTCGGAGCTACTCGGGGTGCGATCTTCTAGTTGGGTAAGGAGGCTTAGCGCGGCGAGGTTCGCTTCTATCCGGGCTTTCTCACCGCGCGGACTAGGCTGGTTGGTTAGTTGGTAAGCAGGCCGGCTTCTTTCAGCTCGACCGCCCAGGGTTGGGGATGGTAATACTCGGTTTTCAGGTAGAACGGTGCTTGTTCTATCAAGACTTTCTCCACCGCTTCCCAGCTCAGGATGAACGGGTCGAGGTCGTTCATCTCGTGTTGATTCTTGAATGCGTCCTTGAGGTAGGCCAGGGTGAATGTCGCTTGGAGTTCTTTGGACTCGAAGCCCATCACCTCGTCGACTAGGCGGTTCAACCAATCGCGAGCCGCTTCCTCGACCCGCATCTCGGCCTGCTCGATCATTTCGGCTCTCATCTCGGCTATCGCTTCCGGGTCCTCCAGCTGATCCCCGCGTAGTGTCCAGTCCGACATATCCCAGTATTGAGTCATCCATTCGTTGGCGAGGATTGTCGGCAAGGGTTCGGGAAGGTCCTGACTCTTCCAAATCGCCAAGGATTCCTCCTCCTCGTAAGCGTCCATGATCGCTGCCCGCTCGTATGCTGCTTCCATCCGGGCTGTCGCTGCTGCCGTCTGCCGGGCCGCTACTTGATCGACCCAGTTCTCGCTGGCTGGCGGGTAGGCCGCTAAGAGCGCCTGCTCGAGCGTGTTCTGTGTCTCCAGCATCGCTTCGTTGACGTTCGCTTCCAGATTCTGGCGGGTTTCCTTGCCCATGAGAGTCTCCTTGAGGAGTAGTGGTTGTCGTGTTGAGGTAGAAGGTCAGGTCGAAGAGGGCTTCTTGCCCACTCGAAACAACTGTGCGTCGCACCATAGCTAAGTGTCTCCATCCTCCCGGGCGCTACCCGGGAATTGTTTTTTGGGGTCACTAGTTAGTGCGTGTGCAAAGCACACCGGCTTTTCCGTTTTAGGGGTTGCGGGCCGCGGCTGCAATGAGTGGCGTGAACATGAGGATGATCAGGATGGGGAACAGGATGGTCCACATAATCCCCCGCAAAATCCCGAAGAAGATGCCGTGCATGTAAATCTGGTAGCCGAATACAAGGAAAAAGAACACGAAGTACCATCCCCAGCTCGACCCGTACTGGTCGGGCATGGAGAAAGGCGCCATGATCGCGAACAATATTCCAGTAAACAGGAAGCCGGTGCGGTAGTGGCGCCGAATCCACGAAAACGTGCGCATGATTCGGCTCCTCGGGCGGGCTGGCTCTGGAATGTAGACGCTGGCGTCGTAGGTCGGGTACCCGTATGCCAGGTCTGGCGGTAGTGGCGGGTAGGTGTTGGTTGATTGGCTCATTTTTCTATTTCCCCTCTCCCCAAGGCTGGTTGTGATACTATACTACAATAGGCTTGTGGGGTTGCTCCTACCTGCTATTTCGTGGTTGCAATAGCTCCAACTCGCCATACTTCCCTGTCTTTGACAAGGCGGAAGTTGTAGAACGCCGTCGTGGGGTTTCCTTTCCAGCTGCTCTCGCTCGTCGGGGTGATGGTTACTTGGCGGTCGGCATAAGCGACATCGACGGCTGCGGCTGGTGGGGTTTGTCCCCACAGTGGCTCGACGGCAACGCTTGTGTATGCGTCGTTTGTTTTGAGGGTTTCCCAGGCCGCTCCCCCACGCACCTGTGCTTCTTCGCTGGGTTGGAGAGACTCAGTGAGATAGGGACTCGCACGCTTATAAGCGTCGAGCGGGCTGGTATCGGTTCGGGAGTCTTGGCATGAAAGCAAGAGCGCGACGGTGTCAGCGACGCTTTCCGCATCCGCCTCGTTGACGGTCGGTGCGTTTGTGAGGCAGCGTGGCATCATTGCGGCCGGCGACGCCGGAGCGGGCATGGTCGGTGCTGTGTCTGGTTCGGGGTGGGTGCAGCCAGCGGCCACCACAAGCACCAGCGTCGCAAATAAACCGATGGTTCTGTTTTGTGTTGTCATTATGGGATCCTTAGTGCTTGCGGGAACATGCGGTCGGAGGCTTCTCCCCACCCGAGTGGGTAGGTATTCACACCGTATCCTGGGGCTGCGTCAATAAATTCGCCATTACCGATATAGAGCGCGACATGCGTGATGTAATCAACATCGGGGTCGACGCTTGTTGATTGGAAAGCGAGGATGTCGCCGGGCTGGAGATGTACGACGTCGGCGGGCACATAAGTGCCACCAAACTGGGTGGCGCTGTAGAGTGCGTTTTCGCATTTACGCCGGGCCGGTGTCTCACCAGGGATAGACATGGGTAGGTCAATGCCGCGTCCGTTCTTATATGCGGCCCACACTAGCCCGCAGCAATCGAAACAATCGGGTCCCATGCTCCCGCACGCCCCGCTGCCTTCCCCGCGGTAGGGTTTGCCGCGTTGGGAGATAGCCCAAGCAACAACGCTTGCGTTTGAGCCACCCGCAGCGGCGGGTGCGTAGCGGGTCACCGCTAGATTCTTGATTTTCTCTACGTAGTTCATGGTTTCCGGGTAGGGCGGGATACCACCAAACGACTGGACAGCGCCCAGGCCGGCGTTGTATGCGGCCAGGGCGAGATCGACGGGATCACCTTTCGCATGGCCTCCTTCCACAAGGCCCCGCGCGCTGGCAAGGAGGTCACACATATAATGCCCCTGGCTCCAGATAGCATCTTGCGGGTTGTTGACATCGGCGACTCCGTCCCCGTCGCCATCTTTACCAGCGCCTGCCCAGGTGGTTGGCATGAATTGCGCGATACCAAGGGCACCCGCGCTAGATACCGCGCTCGGGTTCCAGGCTGATTCGGCTTCAATCTGCGCCGCAAGCAAAGCCGGGGTGATGCCTTCACAGATACCACCGGCGCGTGCGACCACGGCGGCGTATTCGGGTGGGATATTACTCGCAGCCCCAGTAAGGCTCGCGCTGCCTTTGCTATCGCCGCCCAGCAGGATAATCATGAGCGGGGCAAGCAAGGCAAGGAGTGCGGCTGCGCCTATATAGATAGTGCTTTTCACGAAAAGGCTCCTCTTAGTAGACGGTGATTGTCCCGGAATTCACAAGCCCGTCAGCGCTCACAGACCACGAATAGGTGCCAGGTTCCATAGTGATGCTGGCTTCGAAGGAGCCACTACCGGCGACGGTTTGGGATCCGAGTGATAGGGAGCGTCCGCCGACGGTCGCGTAGACCGAGACCGGGACCGCGCCGGTCGTGCTCACGTTCGCGCTGATGGTGACCGAACGCCCGCTAGAAGTAGCGCCGGCGGAGAGGTCGGTGACGAAGGCCGGCTCCGGGACCGGTGCCGGTTCAGGCGCGGGTACGGGCGCGGGCACTTCCTCTACTGGAGGCTGGTAGCCCGGTTGACGCTCTACTGGCTCTTCATGCCCGCCTTGAGGCGCGCTCCCGCCCTCGCTCACCGGGGGCGGCGGGGGTGCTGTATCTGCTGGCGGCGCTGGCACGGCTGGCGTTGCCGGCAAGGCTGGCGAAGGCGCTTCGGACGGAGTGCTCCGCGGGTGCGGCGTTGCCGTAACACTAGGCACGACTGGGGAAGGATCGGCCACATCGTCGGTGCTGGTTAGGAGGAGGTGTGCGAGGTATCCAGCCGCTAACGCCAAGACCAAAGCAACAATCGCAGCCAAGAATTTTAGGACACGGGAGCGTCTGTCGCCCTCCTTGTCATCACCGGAAGTAGCGTTTTCTTCCGCCGGTGGGGTGGTGGGTGGGCGCTGAACCACCGGCAAACTCACCGTGTCCGTTAGGCGTGCCGAGCGGAGTTGATTGCTCAAGCGCTGGTTTTCTGCCCGTAAGTCTTCAAGAATGCGGGTTTGCTCTGCTTCTCGCATTTTGGCTTTCTCGAGGGCAAGCTCAGCAGCCGTAAGCTCCGTGTGTAGATCCCGCACCTGACCAGCCACCGTGTTGCGTTCGCGCTTCAAGCGGTCTTTATCCGCCTCAAGCGTCTGTGCGTATTCGACGCGCTCGTCTAACACCTGACTGAGTCGGGTTTGTTCTTCACGGGCTTGTGCAAGCTCAAGACGCATAGCCTCAGCCTGTTCACCCTCTTGCGTACCTTCCTCTATCTCACGCCGAAGCGCTTCTAACTCTTGGCGTTCGGCTGCGTGCGCGTCTCGCTCTGTGGCCAGGTCTTGCTCGGCCTGTTGGAGGGCCGTGGTTTTCTCTACCAGTGCGGTTTGGGTTTGCTTGAGTTGGAAGAGAGCATCGCTCAATTTCTCACGGCCTTCTCCTTGTTGGGTTTCTAGCGCCTTTGCCCGGGTGGTCTCTTCTTCAAGCCGCCTCGAAAGTACCGATACCTGGACTTGGGCTTGCTCAAGCTGCCCCGCAAGACCACTGTTGGCGGTCTTGAGTTTCTCGTTTTCTTCTTTTGCTTGGGCTAGATCTTGCTGGCAGGCAGTGAGGGCTTCACGGGTCACCTCGGCATCGCCAAGCGATTGCTGTAAGGCTCGGTTTTGTTCTTCAAGTTCACCTACCCGCAGTTGTGCCGCGTCCAGTTCATTACGCGCCGCGGCTAGTTCGGTTTCTAGTGCCGAGCTAGCGGCCTGGGCCTGCTGTAAAGCAAGGTTATGTGCGGCTACTTGTTCTTCCCACACAGTGCGCTCGCTCGCATAGGCGGCTTGGAGGTCTGAGTATTCTTGACGGACCTGACGAACCTCTAACTCAAGGCCGTCGCGTTGTTCTTCGGCTTGTGTTGCTGCACGCTGAGCACTCTCAAGGCTGGCTTGCAGACCATCAAGCTGAGCAACTAAATAATCGCTCTCATGCTCGTCAATGGCGTGGGAGTTTCTAAGGGTTTCACACTCTGTCTCCAAAGCTCGCTTTTCTAGGAGCAGGCTGGCGTATTCCCGCTCAAGGAGACGCAAACGCCCATCTTCTAACGTGCCCACAGGGGCGGGCGGAGTGGCATCAGTAGTTTCCGAGTGTACTGGGACTTCTGACGACGATGCACCCTCCCCCATGGCCGCATCGGCCGGCGGTGCTGGCAGGGCTGGCACGGCTGGCAGGGCTGGCACGGCTGGCACGGCTGGCACGGCTGGCACGGCTGGCACTGCTGGCACGGCTGGCACGGCTGGCACGGCTGGCACGGCTGGCACGGCTGGCACGGCTGGCACGGCTGGCACGGCTGGCACGGAGGATGTTTCCGGTTTCCATTCCTGGCCGTCAATCCGTATATGTCCGCCCGGGGAGACAACGGCGACCGCGCCGTTGTCGAGGTTGATTGTGATTGGGGCATGGAGTGCCATGCTCGCGGCGGCTTCCAACCGCGCGGTATCAGCCTTAGATAACTGCATCACTCCTCCTCACCTATTTCAGGTTCCTTCTCACCGGGTCTGTAGCTACGCCAGGTCCCGTTGCGTTCGTGTTCTTTCATGCGGTTCATGAAGCTGGCGAGCATGTCCCAACCGGCGTTGCGATCCATGCCAGCTTGGCTGGCGGTGCTGGCATTGCCAGCAGATACGGCAATTGTCTCGTTGCCGGCAAGGTTTTCTTCTGGTTGCATTTATTCAGCCTCCTCCACCGTGGCGGCGTTGCTCGGGTGGTCGTCTGGGACGACGAGGTCAGCCAGAGAGGGTACTTTGGCGAGGATTTCGCGGATGTAGGTCTTGTGTTTCTCGCAGGCGAGGTCCATGCCTTTTAGGTGCTGGTATTCCGCGTAAGCATCCCATACAGGGGCACTCTCGTCGTGCTTGTAGTCGAACTCTTCTCGGGCTTCCTCATATTCTTCATAGGCAGAACCCGCTTCGCGGTCGTATTCCTCGCTCTTACAGGAAAGACGAGAAAGCATCTGGCCTGCTAGGTCTTCACGCGCGGCGGTAATAATACGAGCGGTCCATGCCTCGAAAACAGCGTCGGCATCGCTGGTTAGTTTCCCGATCACCTCATCCATGTCGTAGTCGGTCTCGTTCAACCCTTGCTTTTCCAGGCTTTCCAGCCCGGCTTTGATCACCGCTTGCCGGACCGCGTAGCGCACGTCGTGGGTGGTTAGCTTCGAGGATTGATCTAGGTAGTACATGGTGGTTTTCCTTTCAGTCTTGGGTTTAGATGTTGCCTTTGGGCGCAGCACCGGCAACAACCGGTACGACATTCGTGTACTTTTCTACGCGGGCGTTGAGAATCGCGGTTATCCATTCGGAGAGTGAGATGCGGTTGCCGGTGGCGCAGTCGGCGAGCCAAGCGCCCCGGATGCGGTCAGCGTCTTCGCGGGGGAGGCGGATGGTGATTTTCGCGGTCTGCTGGCTGCTGGCCTTGCCAGCGGTGCCAGCGGTGCCAGCGGTGCCAGCGGTGCCAGCGGTGCCAGCGGTGCCAGCGGTGCCAGCGGTGCCAGCGGTGCCAGCGAGGATGATATCTTCTCCACCCGCAACGATAGGGTTCGTAATCGGTGCTTTCTTGAGCGTTTGCATAGCGGCGGTGTCAGGCTTTTTCATTACTGTTCTTCCGTTTCTGTTTTGTGCGTGTCTTTGACTTTGTCGAGGTGTTTGATCGCCCGTTCGAGTTGGGCGTAGGTTTCGTTGAGCGTGAAGTACAGATCAACGAGCTGCTGGTCGCTGCCGTGTTTGATGATGTCGTTGCCCGACATTCTCCAGGGGTCGGAGTCCAGGCGCATTTCGAGCAGGGTTGCGTTTGATGCTGCTGCGTGCCAGAGCGTCACGGTATCGTTTGCGATCATGTTCCGGAAGTTGATGTCGTGGGGGTTGGTAAGCAGGCGGAGCAAGGTTTTCTTCGTCATTTTCATGGCGGTCTCCTTACAGAGCGGTGCTGCCATTGCTGGCATTGCTGGCATTGCCAGCAGATACGGCCACGCCAGCAGGTGCGGCAGCGCCAGCGGATACGGCGTTGCCGGCGAGTGTGGCTTGTAGGGTCTTGAATGCTTCCTCAATCAACGGGTCACCGCCATTTATTGGCGTGTGGTTAGTTGCGGTGTGGGGGAACGCTTCCCTGGCCGGCATATACCGAGCGAGAAGGTAGTCTCCGTAGGTTGCTTCTAGCTCGGTGAGCCATTTCCGGGTGTCGAGGCGGCCTCGTTGGTATGCGTTCACGAGGATGCCAGCAAGCTCCAGACCACCGTTGTAGAGGTTTTTGATTGTGGCGATGGTGGTGATCATCTCCGCAACCCCACCACAGGCAGTTTCCCGCGCGGTCGTCACGATCAACGCGGTATCTGCGGCGACGAGCGCGCCGGTCGTGAGCATCCCGAGGCTTGGTGGGCAGTCCACCACGATCACGTCGTAGACATCGCTTAGGGGTGCGAGGATTGCCTTCAGCCTATATTCCCGCCCTAAGGCGGTGTCATTTTCCCGATCCCACAAAGCTCTATCGGCGGGGAGTAGGTCAATACCCCAACCAGACACCGGCAGGATTGCTTGGCGGGCGGTTTCGGGTGGCGCGCCGGCGGCGGTCGCTGCGAGCACGTCATTGAGTGTCAAAGTATCGGCATCTACTTCGACGCCGAGCGTCGTCGTCGCGCTCCCTTGCGGATCGGCATCCACAAGCAACACGCGGGCACCGGCGGCGCGCGCGAGGCGGTGTGCGAGATTCGTGGCAATCGTCGTTTTACCGACGCCACCTTTCTGGTTACAGATAGCAATAATCATTGGTTTTCTTTCTCTATAGTCCTGGGATGTGGGTTGGTGCTGGCATGGCCAGCGTGGCCGCATTTGCTGGCATTGCCGTACCCGCTGGCATTGCCGTACCCGCTGGCATTGCCGTATCCGCTGGCAGCGGGGCACAGTATTTGTAGCGGTCTTGACGCGCGCCGAGCATTGCGTTTCGCATCGCATGGGGATCGGAACCGACGTAGCGTTGGGTCGTTGCTACTGATTCGTGCCCGAGGAGGTCTTTCACGGCCATAATGTCGTGGCCCTCAAGATAAGCGCGGGTTGCGAACCGGTGCCGGAGAGTGTGGAGAGTCCAGGGGTCGGGGAGTTCCCGGCGGGCGAGTCTTCCGATCCACGCTGCGGAGAGATGTCCATTCTTGCTTCCTGGGAATAGCCATGTTCCGGTCATGTTGAGCATTTCTTCCATCTCTAGATAGATATCTGTGGGGAGGGGAACCATGCGGGTTTTTCCTCCTTTGCCGCACACTTGGAGGCAGTATCCAAGGAGGTCTTTTCCGACGTGTTCTTTTTTGATCTGGGCAATTTCGTTGGCTCTTAGTCCGACCTCACCTGCGAGGCGGAGGATGAGCTGGGTTCGGGGAGGCGCGCCGTCGAGCGCGTCTTCATATACGGCTTCCGGTGTCGGCCGTGCCGTTGCTCGTAGCCGGTGCACAGGCCCGAGCACTTTTGCTGGGCTGCCTCCTTTGGAGAACCAGTCGAAGAAAGCTCTTACCGCGATGTAGTAGCCGTGCCGGGTTTCGGGGGCTATTTCTTTGCCGCTTGCCCAGTCGATGATGTCTTGTTCAGTGACCTCATTCGGCGGCTTATCAACCGTTCTTGCGAAGCTTCTCAGGGTTGCGGTGCGGTACGCGCGAGAACTTTCGCGGTGCCCAGCGAGAGTTTGAGTCTTTCCCCAATCGCAAAGTGCTTCTTCCCATCCTGCGGGAACGTTCCATTTGTTAAGTTTGTTCATGCGTACATTTTTCAGTTTTGCCTCAATGGCTAGGCGGAAAGATTGAACTTTTCTCCGCCCTATAGTTCACTTTTAGCGAACGTGGTGAAAATGTCGCATTATTTTAAAAAGGGTGGGGTGAGCCAAGCAAGTAAACCAAGGGTTGTGGGTTCGAATCCCACGGGGCCTACCATTTTCTTCGCTCGTCGAGGGACACCACTTCACAGTTCACCCTAGCCGCGCCGCTGGTAGATGCCAGGCTCTTTATCCTCCCAAAAGCCCGTGGACCCTAGCAGGATCGCCTGACCATCGACGAGTTTGCCAGGCGCCGGTGCCGGATCGATATCCTCCGGCAGGGCGAGCGTGATTAGGAATCCACAATCCACTTCGCAGCGCCACCATTTTTGACCGGTTAAGGCATTAGTGACCAGCTCCGCGGTACGGACCGTTCCGCGCAGGATAATATCCGGAGTGAGGTTATCTACCTCGCCAGCCTCGAGTTCCTCACCATGTATCGCAAGACTCACACTGAGAATCAGTTGCTCACCCACAAGAGGATCGTCCTTCGCCACCGGCCGCATGACGCCGTTATCGTTAACTTCGCGACCGCCGTTCCACTCCTCCCAGGAGGAATACACCGCCATTTTTTTAGCAACGGCACTCAACCGATAGTCCTCATACCCGGTATATTCTTCGTCTTCACCATTTTCCCACTTGTCATACATGAAGGGATCATCCACATATGCGATGAGGGTGCGGGCCGGAATATCCGGATAGTCGGGCGAGTAAAGCTCGAAGAGTGCTGTGGTGTCATCTACCAGCACCGCGGCCACGTCATGCCCCGGAGTACCCCGCAGAGCCGGGAAAGTGTAAGTGGCGCCGTCGTAATAGCGCGTGACGAGCACCCCCGCACCCTCAGTATCCTGGTAGAGACCTACGGCCGCAAAAGAACCCTCGCGAATGATCGTAGGGAAATGTGTATCAATAACCGCTCGAACAAGATCTTCCCACTCGGGGAAGTCAAAACCCAGCGAGTGTAAATCACGAGAAATCATGTGTTCATGATCTCACAATATGCACCTGTCACGGTACGGACCTGACACCTAGTTTTCTGGCTTCGCCCGCGTTTCATTCTTGCCCAACTCTTCCCGCCGCTCCACCACCCGCAGCCCGATCACCGCGCCGACGACCCCGCACAGGAACACCACTTTCAGCACGCTGAGTTCCTCCACTCCCCGCGCGGCCGCGATTGCTACGGTGAGCACCGCGCCGGTCCCCGTCCACACCGCGTAAGCTGTGCCGAGCGGAATCTCGCGCAGCGCCCGGGAAAGCCCCCACATGGATACAATGAGCGCCACGCCGAACACAAGCGCCGGCAGCGGGCGGCTGAGCCCGCGCGAATCGCCGAGCGCCGTCGCCCATATTGCCTCGAAAATACCGGAACCCACCAGAATCGCCCAGGCCATTAGCTCACCACCTTGAGTCCCACCACCGAAGCGACGAGCACAATAAGCAGCAGCACGCGAGCGCGCGAGGTGCTTTCTTGGCCGCTCAGCCAGCCGTAGACCAGCGTGAGGCTCGCGCCCACGCCCACCCACACCGCGTAGGCCGTGCCGGTGGGGATTTCGCGCATGGCCCAGGCCAGGCCGAGCAGGGAGAGTGTTTGTGCCAGGAGAAAGACCGCGACCGGCCCGCGCCTGGAAAAATGTTCGGATTTTTCGAGGGCTGCTGCCCATACGGTTTCGAGCGCTCCGGAAAGGAGCAAAATAATCCACGCCATAAAAATTGTGGCCGTCTTTGCGCTGGGCGGGTACGGCTCCCTCGTCCGCGGCGGTTGGTGCGCCCGGGCCCAGGTTAGCACGGGCGCCGGGGAGTATCCTCGAAGCATGAACATCACCTCGCTCACCGTTTCCGGCCAGCCCATTGCCGCGCTCGATATCACCCCTTCCGAGCAGGGTTTTTGCCTTGTTGCGATCACGCACGCGAACGGCTCGGAGCAGCGCCAGATTCTTTCCGACGACGCCGCCCTCGTGCTGTCCGCCACGCCTGTGGATGCTTCCACCACCGGGGTCACGGCGCTTCTTTCCGAGCCGGGCGAGGGCGAGGCTGATGTGGCCGCGCTGGCCGGGCAGCTGGTGGCTGTAGGGACCGCCCGCTTCCGGGCCGGTGATCTTACCAACGGCCAGCTGGAGCTCACTCCGGTGGCTCCCGGGCGGGTGAGCGAACGGGATACTCCGCGTATTGTGCCTGCCGAGATGCTTGAGGGGCGCGATCCGGCGGCGGTGTTCCCGCGTATTCCGGACGGTTTGCCCGATGCGTGGAGCACGCCGGTGGGGCGTTTCACTCCCGAATATGAGGAGCGCGCCCGGGTGGTGTGGGAGACTCTGGCCGCCGCCGGCTACAGCCCCGAGTTTTGGTGGGCGGGCAGCGAGGATGGCGAGGTCATCGCGGTGCCGTTCGGGGAATGCGGGGAAGCCTTCCTCGTCGGCATTGAGGAGCCCGATGAGCAGGTGGAGATCGATGCGCATATTGCCGCCGGTGAGCTCGCCGAGTGGCTGGAAAGCGAAATTGACCTGCTGCGGCCAAATGAGTAGCGCGGCGGGGAGGCGGCGCGAATAGCCAGGTAAAGGGAAACGTTCTTCCCCGTCATAAATCGGCGAGTAACCGACCTACGCATTAAAGCCAAGCCCTGGAATGTGAAGTATGCAGGCTGGTGTGAACCGACTCCCTTTATGTTCACCTACCGGCCCACCCCAGGAGTTCCGATATTCGTAATACCAGTTCCAGCGTCCAGGTCACGTCCACGCCCATCGATTTGATCGCAACAGGTACAGCCCGATTCGCCTCACCCAGACCGTCACACACGATCCGAGCGAACACCTCCCCCGCAACAGCGGTGCGTTATCACCGTTCCACAGCACACAAAGGATGCCATCTCCGGATTCGGCTCATCGTGCAGAAGCTAATCAAGCCACGGTCGGTGCCGTCTTCCCTGCCACCATCCTCATGCTGACGGCACAGGCGCAGTAGTATCCCGCCGACAACTTTAGCCAAGATCAGAACGTGGCTATAGAGTGCGGTAATTCATATCGCAGAACTATCTTCCTCGAGTTTGCCAGAAGACGTCGCTCGAACAAGGAACTGCGGTTGAGGGATAGTGTTGACTCTTGGCCCGAGATGGCACATCAGACATCCAGTTAGAGAACGTCACACACCCCCATTGCGTGGACTAGGCAGATCCACCTAATCCACTTGACACCGTCGGAGGGTTTCAATACACTAATAACCACGGAGCCGCGAAGTGGCAAGCTTGCCGCTTCGCGGAATCCACGCCGATCAATAGTCACGTTCCGGTTTACCCCGGAGCAGAACTGGAAGGATACATCAATGTTTTCATTCGAAGAAACCACTTACGGCTTCGAAACCGCCAAGCAGATTCTTGGTATCGGATCAAACGCAATGGCCAAACTCGTCGATCTTGGCCTAATCTCCATCCTCGATGATTCCGCTAGTCAACGAAACCAGCAGTACTCAGGTTGGGATATCGGATACTTAGCCTCTGCACGCAATCGGCCCCTGCTTATCCCCTACGGGGAGAAAGCTTTGGTTTGCTCGATGGGAGTCGAATCTCAAGAAGCTTCACCAACCCTGTTCTTTGACGACACGTGGGGACAGAGGCAGCAAGATCTGAGTGAGGTTGAGGCTAATGTCGCTCCCAATATCTGGAAGAAAGTTCTCTCCGGAGAACTAAAGGTTAGTGGACATTGGCGAGTTAGTGACGACAATGCTGACTTCCTTGCCGAAAGTAACGGAATCATTGTTGCCTCTTACGCAGGGTTCATCCTCGATGGCGGGCGTGTACATAGCTGGGTACCAAACGTATTCAGCCAGTCAGGTGGCCGCTGCTTCATCGTAGAGCCATTTACAAAGCAGGAACGCTATCGGTACGCTCACAACTTCCTTCCCTCTCGACAAGGACCGTCCAATCGTGTCTGGACGTCCGACGAACTCGATTTTGAAGCAAAATAAAGTAGCTTCATAGCAAATGGTTGTGGCTGCACTCTCATGGGTGCAGCCACAACCTATACCACCAACAAGCCACGAGAATCATAAACCGAACCCGCACTGGGACTGTTGCCGCAGCCGATCCCATCTACCTGTAGGACATTTGGCGTTAGTTTTATCCGACTTAATGTTCCCGATGAAATTTGGCCACACTCCCAATCGCAAAAGATGTTGCACTCGGCCTTAGAGTTCGGCGCCCGGCGCGGGCCGTTCTTCAGTAAGCTAAAGCTTGTGAAGGAATCAAAGAAGTCACCCTCCCTGATGGATCGGATTCGCTCGGCGGTGTCGCGGCGCGAACAGATTGAGCGCGTGGCCGAAGAGGCCGTGGAGCGTTACGCGAAGGACCCGGCCGATAGCGGCGGGCGTTCGCAGCGCACCGTTGTGGAGATTCATCCGGCCGGGGTGCAGCCGGTGCTGGTGACGTGGGGTGTGAGCGCCTGGCTCCTCATCGGCGTGGTTATTGCCATTTGGGGTATTTTCCACATGGCGGCTTCGGTGCAGTGGGTGCTGGTGGCGGTGTTCCTCGGCCTGGTGATGACCTCGCTGCTGCATCCGATTGTCAATCTTTTGGATCGGATTATGCCGCGGGCGTTGGCGACGGCGCTGGCATTGCTGGGCCTGTTCGCGGCGCTGGGCGGGATTATTTATTGGATTATTGATTCGGTGGCGAATCAGTGGTCGAGCCTGTCCGAGCAGATGCAGCGCGGTCTGGATGGCATTTTTAATTGGATTGCGAACGGGCCGATTCCGATTAATATTACGGTCGATGAGTTGCGCGAGGGCCTGAACGAGGGTATCGAACGTGCGGCTACGTACTTGCAGAATAACGCGGGAAATATTGCGTCGACGGCGCTTTCGCAGGCCGGCACGGTGGCTTTGGCTTTCACGTTGATCGCGCTGGCGCTTTTCTGCTCGATTTTCTTCCTGGCAGCCGGGAAAAATATGTGGCTGTGGTTTATTAATGTGCTCCCGGATCGGGCGCGGCGGCGTACTCACGCGGCGGCCACTGCCGGGTGGTACAGCTTCTCCGGTTACGCGCGCGGCACCATCCTTATTGCGCTATGCGATGGCGTGATGGCCGCGATTCTGCTGGTGGCGTGCGGGGTGCCGCTGGCCGCTCCCCTGGCGACGCTCGTGGTCATCGGTGCCTTTATTCCGCTGTTCGGTGCGCCGGCGGCCATGATTATTGCGGCGCTGGTGGCTCTGGCCACGAAGGGCGTGGTTATTTCCCTGGTGGTGCTGGTGGGCGTGGCGCTGATCGGCCAGTTCGAGGGGCATGTGCTCCAGCCGCTCATTATGGGGCATCAGGTCTCGCTCCACCCGGTGGTGATTGCGGTGGGCGTGACGGCCGGTACGTTTGTGGCCGGGCTGCTGGGTGCGATTATTGTGATTCCGCTGATTTCGATTGTGTGGGAAGTGTTTAAGGTGCTGCGCCGCACCCCGGATAAGCCGCTCACGGAACTTCCCGAATTGGATCTGCGCGATTTGGCGGGGACTGCGGTGGCCAAGCAGCTGCTCGAATACAACGCGAAGGAGCTCAATATTCGCGCTGAGGAATCTCCCTCGCCGGTCACGGCGAGGGCGGCGTCGCACACCTTGGGTGGGGAGGAACGCGTGGTCGATAACGCGGATATTAATTCCCCCACGCCCGCCACTCCGGACCCGGATTATGCTTTCGACCAGCCGAATTTCGAGGTGGACGGGGAGGAACCCGGCCCGGATTACAACCCAGTCAAGGGGTAGTAGCTCAGTAGAGGATCCCAATAGCTCAGTAGCTCCGCGGCATATTATTCCGCCGGGGCGGCCTCACGGCTCGGAAGAGCGGTCCTTCATACCGAAAGCACGTCTACCGTTCGACGCGCTCCTCGCACGGGCGGCCTACCTACGCGGGCCCTCATACCGAAGCCGCTCTTATACCGTTTGGGCGATGACGGTGATGAGGAGGATGACGAGGAGTGAGCCGACCGTGGTGATGATGACGGCGTCGCGTGCCATGGTCACGCCGGAGCGGTAGCGGTGCGCGTAAACGAACACATTGTTGGCGGTGGGGAACGCTCCGATGATGGCGATGGCCATGAGGGCTTCGCCGCGTGCGCCCAGGAGGTAGCCGGCTCCGAAGGCAATAAGCGGCCCGAGGATGAGGCGGCAGAAGATGCCGAGCATGAGGGGTGCGCTTTCACGCCCGAAGCGGGGTAGGCGCGCCCCGCGCAAGGACATTCCCATCGCCAGCAGAATAATGGGCACGTTCGCGCCTGCCATTTTTTCGAGAGGCGCGGAGATGAGTTCCGGGATGGGGATCTTGAGGAGGGCAACCATGAGTCCGGCGAAGACCGCGATAAGCAGCGGGTTTTTGAGGCGGGAGAGGATGGTGCGCCACAGGCCTTCGGTTTTCTTGCCGGTTTGGTTATCGAGGATGGAGAAGAAGACCGGCACCATCACGAGGATTTGGAAGAGCAGGATGGGTGCGGCGGGGGTGGGGTCGCCGGTGATGGCCACGAGGAAGGCCACGCCCAGGTTGCCGATATTGGTATAGCAGGCAACGAGCGCGCCCACGGTGAGTTCGGTGCCGCGGCTTTTGAGTACGGTGGCGGCCAGGGCTGTGTAGATGAGTCCGGTTCCTACCGAGGAGATGATATTGGCGAGCCCGTTCACCCCGAAGAAGGATGCCGGGTTGGAGTTGGCGAGGGTGGTGAACATGAGGGCTGGCAGCGTGGTGTAGAAGACCAGCTGGGTGAGGGTGCGGTCGCTTCCCGGGGGTACGATTTTGCAGCGCGCGACGAGGTAGCCGACGAGCATAATCGCGATAATCACCCAAAAGTTGAGCAGTACTGAGGCCATAACAGCACTAGTGTAGACAGAGTTCTTCCGGAGTGAGGGTGCGTCTCGAGCGTGGAGGTGTGGCCCTATTTCCAGACTGCAGTAGCGCGTAGGGCGCGATGGTCGGAGAGCGGCAGGAAGAGGTTTTCCGCGGCCCGCACCTCAACCCCGGTTCCGAGGATATGGTCGATTTGACTTTCTGGCTCATCGGAGGGGTAGGTGAGGGCTTCGGCGGCGGCTTCGAATCCGGTTGCCGCGAGTGGCACTTCGCAGCCGCGGATATTGAGGTCGCCGATGATGAGCCGCGGGGCGTTCTCTAGCCCGTAGCGCTGGGCGAATCCGGTGAGGGCTCCGGTTACGGTGCGTAGTTGCGTGACGTTGAGGCGGTACGTGTACGTGAGGTGCGTTGCAGCAACGACGACGGAGTGCCCGGGCGCCACCTTGATTTCGGCGAGGATCGCAACCCGGGGGATTTCGCCAATCCCGATATTTGTCCGCAGGGTTTTCAGCCATGTTTCTTGCTGGTGGACGGGGAGGTTGATGACCTCGCGAGCGCCGATGGGGTAGACGGAGAGGAGTGCGGTGCCGACCCCGCGGGCTTCCCCCTTTTTGGTGGCGCGGAGGCGGCCGCGCTCATTTTTGGTGGGCGCGAAGATGGCTTCGTGGTAGTTGCCGGCGGCGAGGAGGGGTGCGTAGAGGTCTCCGCCGGCGGTGGTGACTTTGACTTCTTGGAGGGCGAGAAGTTCCGGGCCTGCGGCGGTAATGAGCCGGATGGCTTTGCTGATGGATTCGCGCTGCCATGTCACTTTGTCCGTGCCCGGCCGCGGGCGCCGTGAGGGCTTACCTTGTTGAAGGTTGGCGGACATGACATGAAGGCTCGGCATGGTTTCTCCTTTGTCGCGACCCGGTGGACACCGCCGGCCCGGGGAGTTCCCTTGGTGGCGGTGTGCAACACGGGTGATTCTACCGAATCTATGCGGTTGTAGACGTGTTTGCGGGTTCGAAGGTGAGCGCGACGGAGTTCATGCAGTAGCGCTGGCCGGTGGGTGTGTGGGGTGCGTCAGGGAAGACGTGCCCAAGGTGGGAATCGCAGGTGGCGCACCGGACTTCGGTGCGGGGGTAGCCGAGTTTGTAATCGACGTCTGTGCGCACGGCATCGGTGCGGGAGGGGTCATAGAAGCTGGGCCAGCCGCATCCGGCATCGAATTTGGTGGTGGAGCGGAAGAGTTCTGCCCCGCAGGCCCGGCACCGGTAGATTCCTTCGCGGTTTTCATTCAGGAGTTCGCCGGTGAAGGGCGCTTCGGTTCCAGCTTGACGCAGGACCGTAAATTCTGCCGGGGTGAGGACCCGGGCCCATTCTTCATCGCTTTGCGGGAGCATCCGTGCCATGACTTTTCCTTTCTTCAGTTTCCTCATTGTCGCTACTTTGTTTAGCGGCTTCAGGCTGCTTCGCGGTCTCGCTTTGCTTAGGTGCGCCAGCTTGCTTGGCGGTACCAGCTTGCTTGGCGGCGTCGGGTTCGCTTGCTTCTCCGGATACGGCCGGGAAGACGGCGGTTGGAGGCGCCGATGATTCTGAGGGGACTTTGCCAGCTTCGTGGACGGGTTCTTGCTGGCCGGTGCGGCGCGCGGCATTATGTTCGCGTTCTGCCAGGACGTCGGCACCCGGGCCGGAGAATTCTTGGCCGCGTTTTTCAGCCTGGATGGATCCGGTGAACAGCGAGGCTTCGTGGCCTTCCCGGATGCGGGTGGCCGGGCCTTCCCCACCGGCAGGGCTTTCGGGCCGGCTGGCTACCGGTACCCGCTCCGGGCGCACCGCCGCTTCAATATCAGATGCAGAGAGAATGCGGGTTTCTTGGTAGTCCTGCGGGTCGAAAGTGGTATCCGGTTCGGTTTGTTCTTGAGCACCGATGGAGGTGCGGGTGACTGGGCGAGCCGCGGGCTTGGCCGGCTTTTCAGATTTCGTGCGCTTCTCAGATTTCGCGTGTGCCTCGGACTGCGCGAGCTCCTCAGATTCGGCACGGTCACCAGAGTTCCCAGCCGCCGCTTCCTCAGGCTCCCCCTCAGCTTCGCTTGATTCGCCAGCCGCATCGCTTCCTGCCTGCTCGGCGTCAGTTCCCTGCTGATCCGAGTCGCTTTCCGCGGCAAGGGTACCGGGGGCGGACGAGGCTGCGTCGTCGTTATAAAAACGGGTGTGTGGGAAGGCATCCGGGGCGTTGTTCTGCAACCACACGATGAGCTTTTCACGCACGTGGTTACGCAGGTCGGTGAGTTCGCCGGGTGAGGATGCGGAGACAATCGCGGAGACTTGTAGGCCGTTCGCGGTGGAAGCATCCCCCACCACGAGGATGCCGGTATCACCATCCCAAAGGTCAGTGTTGGCGAGGATGCGGTCAAGTTCGGCACGTAGTTCCGCGATGGGGGCGCTCCAGTCCAGTTGGAGGACCACCGATCCCATAATGTCTAGATCGCGCCGGCTCCAGTTTTCGAAGGTGGTGGAGGTGAGTTTATTGGAGGGCACGATGAGGCGCCGGCCGTCCCAGACTTTGAGGACCACATAGGAGAGTGTGATTTCCTCAACCGTGCACATATTCCCATCCCAAATGACGATGTCATTGACGCGGATGGAATCCGAGAAGGCCAGCTGTAACCCCGCGAAGAGCGTACCCAGGGTGGATTGCGCAGCAATACCAACGACCAGGGAGATCACGCCCGCGGAGGCGAAAAGTGAGGCGCCGGCGGCTTTTGCGCCCGGGTAGGTCATGAGCATGGCGGCCAGGCCGATAACGACAATGAGGGCTACCGCCAGGCGCCGCAGAATCTGGAGCTGGGTTTGCACCCGCCGATAGCGCGTTTCCGCTACCCGCTCCACGAATTTGAGGTAGGAACGCGCTGCCCCGTTCACCACGCCGACAAGCAGCCAGGTCAGACCCGCGATAATGAGGAGAAGCAGCAGGTGTTTGAGCACGGGTGACCAATTAGGCCGATCCTGTTCCGGGAAATTCTCCATATAGGAGAACAGCCCGAAGCGCGCGCCCACCACCGCGAGCGTGAATTGCGCGGGCACCTGAACGCCGCGCACCACATCGATAAGCCCGGTATGGCGCCGGAAACCGGCCTTGACCACCGCCACGATAACCACGGCGATCACCCAGCCGATGAGGGCACCCAGCAGGCACACCCCGAGCAGCTGCGCGATATCAACCGTGGCAGCCACGGCCTGTTCGGCAACTTCATGCAGATCCGAGGTGGGGGTGGGTTCCGGCGTGGGCGCCTCACTTTCCGCCCGCAGCCAAGGCGCGAGCGAGAGCGTTTTCCAGGCGGACGGGGCCACCGCGAGTACCGATGCGTTCATGTCTGAAAGCCTAGTAGGTGCCTACGACAGAAAAAGCGGCGTCGAACTCCTTTCGCCTCCGGCGTGAGACCGCCGGGAAGCGCCCACAAGGCTCCTATCTGGTACGACGCCGCCCTCGCGCAGCGTGGTCACCTCCCTGAAAGGCGCGGATTACCGCGGAAAACTCGCTTGGTGATCGAGAACACCCTCGTTCAATTTGCTAAGACCTGGAATCCTACGTAAGCTTATACCCGTTCCCTCAGCGGGGACGCTTTGAGAACAACGTTCTTGAGCCCCCATCGTCTAGAGGCCTAGGACGCCGGACTTTCACTCCGGTAACACGGGTTCGAATCCCGTTGGGGGTACGCGATGGTTATTTGCCTAGCAAATGGCCCCGTAGCGCAGTTGGTTAGCGCGCCGCCCTGTCACGGCGGAGGTCGCGGGTTCAAGTCCCGTCGGGGTCGCGAAGGAAGAACGCCCGGGAAACCGGGTGTTTCTCTTTCGGCTCTGTAGCTCAGTTGGTAGAGCGTTCGACTGAAAATCGAAAGGTCACCGGATCGACGCCGGTCGGAGCCACCACCTCCCACCCCTTGCTATAACAAGACTTTCTCGCATTCACGCCACCTCCTTATCCATGTTTTGGTGACCCTGTTCGAGAAAACGCCCAAACACATCCCCAACTCTTTGCGCAGGGACGATACGAACGCTCGCTAAGATAGCCTCCACCGCACCAACGAATAGGCGCACGATCAACGTGTTTTATATAAATACCGCAAACACAGAATGGTATTCAGTATCACAATCTTTTTTAGGTAGTTTTTATAAAGTTACGGCCATTACCACACTATTATGGCAATTGAGCACCCCCCCCCCGCGGGGTTAATCATTCGTATAAATGACGTATTTGCTATAAAAGGGGGAGATCATGATTCCTACCGTGAAACGTATCATCGGACTTGGCGTCATCACCGCCTTGCCCTTCCTCACGCCAACAGCGGCAGTCAGCGCCACTCAAGACAGCCCTCAACCAACGGCGAATCCAGATGAAGCGGCACCTACGATTATTAGGGAAATAATCGACCATCCCGATCCACTTATACCTCTGCCTCCCGTACCGAAGCCGATGCCCACGTCTACGCCCATCGTAGAACTGCCCCCGGTTCCAGTGCCACCTCGCCGGCCAACGTTTAAGCCGGTCCCACCCCTACCACCTCCGCCTCCAGCACCGAAACCGACGCCTACAGCCACCCCAGTCGAGGAGAACCCTCCCGTTCCAGTGCCATCACCAACAACAACGCCGACGGCACCTTCGCCCACTGCGTCACCGTCTACGACGCCATCACCCACACCCAGCGAGTCGAGCACGCCAACGCCTACGGCTACCCCGTCGGAAACCCCTATTCCTACACCCGAACCAACGGAAACTCCATCAGCAACAACAACGCCGACGGCTAGCCCGTCGGCAACCCCGACGCCGACCGCAACACCAACGGCAACACCGACCGCTTCGGAAACGCCGACACCGACCGCAACACCAACGGCAACACCCGCCCCCACTGAATCACCCGCGGCAGAGCCCTCAGCCACGCCCACGGCCGCCCAGCCGGCAAAACGCCTGGCGGACTCGGGAGCTCCCACCGGGGCCGCGGCACTTCTTGCTGGCGGATTGCTCGTGGCGGGCAGCGGCGTCGTCGCCAGAAAGAAGCGTGCCTAGCGGGCCGCAACCACATACACTCCATTACCTACGCAAAGAAGGGTGACCGGTGTTCACTCACCGGCCACCCTTCTTTCACGCCACCACTCGCAAACGTACCCCAACAACACGCTCCCACACACAAGAACCACCTCGCACCCGCAAGCTAGGACTAACGGCACGTACCCGCCCGCACCACATCCGTTATTTTCGATAAAAAATAAGACAATTCCGATCACAAATTACAACCGCAAACCGCCATTTTCCGCCGTTCCACACCCGCCTTGCACCAACTTAGCGACACTCTAAAAATGGGTCTTGACACACCTTACCGGCCTGGGACTAAAGTACTAACCGAGCCGGCGAAGTGGCCGGCGACTCACTACTAAAAGAGGTGATTTTTAAGGGTTAATAGACAAAAAGTGGGTCTAATGACGGCGTGTCGTTAGCTCCCGATCCGGCCTTTACGGATGTTCAGACCG